>JAGANP010000035.1 GCA_017624175.1 Lachnospiraceae bacterium
AAGAAACTGGCAATCAGGGAGAGATTAAGTAATATTTGACAACAGGTACAGGAAAGCAGTAGACTTAAGAAAACCAAGTCTGGACAGATCTATAGCAGGAACTCTCTGCGACTCTCCAACTGACAGTAAGTTTACTCTATCCACCTTTGACTGTGTCTGCGAATTTATCGGCTTTCATGTGGAGGATGTGGAGCGGGATTACCGGTTGTTTCAGGGTAAGACCAGGCAGTATCTCTACACCAGCTCCGCATCTGCCTACCATAAACCGGCGGCAAGCTATATCGTGAATGAGGGTACGACTCTGGCCAATCCCCACTGGCAGTATTCCCGGGATAAGATTGCCTGTGAGGAATTTCTGATGCAGAAATACCGGGAGGACGGTTTCCCGGTTACGATCATCCGTCCCAGCCATACCTATGATGAGCGGAATATCCCTCTGGGTGTACACGGCGATAAGGGCTTCTGGCAGGTGGTGAAGCGGATGATGGCAGAGAAGCCCGTCATCATACAGGGAGACGGCACATCCCTGTGAACGCTGACCTTTAACAGGGATTTTGCCATCGGCTACACCGGACTGATGGGAAACCGCCATGCCATCGGGGAGGCGTTCCAGATTACGGGGGATGAAACCCTGACCTGGAACCAGATCTATGCCACCATTGCCGATGCACTGGGCGTAACGCTCCATCCCTACTATGTGTCCTCTGCTTTCCTGGCAGATGCCGGGAAAAAGTACGGCTATGACTTCGAGGGCAGCCTGATCGGCGATAAATCCGTATCGGTGGTATTTGACAACAGCAAATTAAAGCGTGCGGTGCCGGATATGCGGACCACTGTGCGTTTCGATCAGGGTGTCAGAATCGCTCTGGATTATGTGCTGTCCCATCCGGAGGAATGCCAGAGGGAGGATCCGGAATTTGACAGCTGGTGCGACCGGGTGATTGAGGCGCTGGAGGCGGCAAAAGAATCCCTATAACATTTCCATTTTCATTTTCCTCTCCGCCTTCCTTTCTCTTCATTGGCATTCAGATCGGGAATGTAAAATTTTTAAAAATATTTGTAACGAAATGCAGATTTGATCGTCTAATGAAGGTAAGGGAGGAGGTGAGCGGTTCTGGACTTCGAGAATCTATATCACGCATACTACATGCAGGTCTATTCCTACGTCATAACCCTGGTAAGGGATCAGTCTGCGGCGGAAGAGATTACGCAGAATACATTTTACAGAGCTATGACAGCCAAAAACGAGTTTGCAGGTGGCTCCAATGTGTTTACCTGGCTGTGCAGCATTGCCAAAAGACTTGCAGCAGATGAGTTCCGCAAAAACAGAAAACAGGAAGAACTGGAGGATACCCTGTCGGCTGAGACGGATTTTGCCAAGAATCTGGAAGACCGGAGCATGGCTCTTCAAATCCATCTCGTCCTGCATAAACTGCCGGAGCCCTACAAGGAAGTATTTCAGCTGAGAGTGTTTGGAGAGCTGTCGTTTCAGCAGATCGGATGGATATTCGGAAAAACGGAGAACTGGGCACGGGTTACCTATCATCGGGCGAGATTGAAAATACAGGAAAGGATGGATGATGATGGAGCAAAATGAAATCAGGGAATGTGAAATTGTACAGGATTTGCTGCCGTTGTACCATGACGAAGCCTGCAGCGGATCCAGCCGGAAATATGTGGAAGCGCATATTTCAGCCTGTGCGGAATGTCAGGCCATGTTAGAACGATTGGAAAATCATACAGTGGAAGACATGGTGACGATAGAAACAAAAGAGGTATTAAAGCGTCATGAGGAAAGAGAGAAAACAGCGGCGTACAAAGCAGGCCTTGTGATTTCCGGGCTTTTAATGCTTCCTGTTGTAATTATGCTCATTGTAGTGATGGCCGGCGGAGCGAGTCTCGGCGTCTTCTCCGTCCTGCTGGCATCCATGCTTTTAGTGGGTGCTCTGACGGCAGTGCCCCTGCTGGCTTCGGAAAACAGATTTGCCAAGCTGATCGTATGCAGTTTGATGGCCCTGCTGTTGATCCTTTTCTTTGTCGACCGGATGAACGGCGGCGGCGAATTTTTGTACTGGGCGGTTCCTACGATATTCGGGCTGTCAGTTGTATTTTTCCCGTTTGTGATTCGTGCTGTCAGACTGCCGGTGGCATTGGCAAATCAGAAAGCGCTGTTGACAATAGCCTGGGATACTTTGTGGCTCTATTTGACCATTTTAGAGGTCTGTATCCACAATGGGAATTATGCAGGCCTGAAAACAGGTATGATTGCGGCGACGATTATGATTCCCTGGGTATGGCTTATTCTGATTTTTGCCCGATATCTTCCGGTAAACCGATGGATCAAAGGCGGATTGATCCTGATCGTCAGCGGAATATGGATGGGGGTTGCACAGAATGCAGACCGGTTCGGCACGGAGCATTGCCTGCAGTCGGTTATTCAGGCGGTGGACCTTACAAACTGGCATACAGACGGCTCAGTCAATGCTAACGTTTCCTTAATCAGTTTTCTGACCGGCCTGATTTTGGGCGGTATCTGTCTGGTCATTGGAAGGATACGGAGTCAAAAGAAAAGAACGGAGGGGCATGAAACCAATGAAAGATAAATGGAGAAAAGGAATTGCAGGGCTTCTGCTGCTGCCCCTTCTGATGAGCAGCGCCGTCCCGGTATATGCGTCGGAGGATCTGCTTCCCTCCGGTATCCCGGCTGCCGGAATCGGAGAAGCAATAGAAGCGTATGTGGACGAAAATGCAGCCACCACAGCGGGAATGGCAGTGTCCGTATTAAATGCGGAGGGTACTGTCTATAAGAATTATTTCGGTTATGCAGATATCGAAAATGGGATTGCCGTGGATGAGAATACCGTTTTTGAATGGGGCTCCGCCACCAAAATGCTGGTATGGGTCAGCGTGATGCAGCTGTATGAACAGGGCTTGATGGATCTGGAAGCGGATATCAGAACCTATCTGCCGGAGGGATTTCTGACCAACCTGAAATATGACACCCCAGTGACCATGCTCCATCTGATGAATCATACTGCCGGATTTCAGGAGACATTTACAGATCTGTTTGTAAAGGATGCGGATATGGCCGGGATGCATTCTCTGGAAGTGGCATTAAGCAGCCATGAGCCGGCGCAGCTGTACGAGCCGGGCGCTTATACTGCCTATTCCAATTGGGGGGTGGCGCTTGCTGCTTTTATCGTGGAACAGATCAGCGGAGAGCGCTTCGATGCTTATGTGCATGAGCATATTTTAGATCCCCTTGGAATGGAGCACAGTGCGATTGCCCCGGATCTCAGCGACAACTCCTATGTGCAGGAAAAACGCCGGGAGCTGCAGTGCTATACAACGGAAGCGGAGCTGATTCCCGACTGTTTTTACTATCTGACCGTTTATCCTGCGGGTATGTGTACCTCCACACTGACGGATTTTGAGACCTTTGCCAGGGCACTGCTGAACCGGGATCCGGTGTTATTGGCACAGGAGACCTGGGAGCAGATGTTTACTCCCACCAATTACTATGGGGACACGGAGCTGCCGGTCAATTACCATGGCTTCTGGATGATCCCCTTTGACGTGCAGACCATCGGGCACGGCGGGAATACCGTCGGATGTTCGGCGTATCTGCTGATCTCGCCGACAGAGCATATCGGTGTGGTTGTTATGACCAATCAGTCCAACGAAGAGATCTATAATGAGCAGATGATGTCCTTAGTATTTGGGGAATTTTCGGAGACGGCATATTTTGATACGGCCAGGGAAATGCCTTCCGGCATGTACCGTGCAGCGAGAACCGTGCGGGTAGGCCCTCTGAAATTGGCCAGCCTGTCGTTTCTGTCCGGGGAGTGGGCGGCAGATGAATGCTGGGATGAAGTCAGGACGGACGATATCCATAAAATATGCTCTGCATATTCCGACTATGTGGAAGTACCCATGCCGGTGTTTATCTGGGAGTTTGCACTGTTTATCCTGTGGATAACCGCACTTGTTTTTTCTGCACTGTCCCTGCTGGTAAAGCTGGTACGGTCAGTTATCTGCAAAAGAAGACACCGGGATCAGAAAATTGTACTGGGCAGATGGAGCGCCGGAGCGGCGGGTCTGCAGCTGCTGGGGCTGGTTCTGCTGGGGGCAGCTGTTTCTCAGGCAATGGGTTATGCCGTGGCCAGTACTTATGCGTGGATGTTCGGAGCTATCGGAGTACTGGGAATCGTGATGATCGTTTTCAGTGTATATGGCGCTGTCGGGATGGTGAAAAGGAAAAGTTCACGGATCAGAAAAATATATAACGGAACTGTACTGTTTCTGCTGATCAGTACCGTGGTGAATATCGGATATTGGAATCTGTTTATGTTCTGGGCACTGTAAGAGGGCATCAAAGCGGTAAAAGACTGATCGGAAGCAGACATTGAGAGGCACAGGATTGCAAGAATATATAATAGATGCCGCAAAATGCGGACATACTATCTCTGACAGCAGAAACGGAGGCGGCAGAGAAGTATGGACGCATTTTTTTCACGAAAAAAATATCTGGTATGTGTGGATTCCGACGGTTGTGCCATGGATACCATGAACAGTAAACATATACAGTGCTTTGGGCCCTGCCTGGTGGAAGAGTGGGAGCTGGGCGCCTGGCGGGAGGAAATCCTGAATCGCTGGAACCGGATCAATCTCTATGCCCGAACCAGGGGGATCAATCGCTTCAAGGGGCTGGCGCTGATGCTGGAGGAGATCCACGGGAGGTATACCCCTGTTGCCGGTATAGAGACGCTGAAGCGCTGGATACAGGAGACACCGGCGCTGTCGGAGGATGCATTGCAGCAATATCTGGAAAAGGAGGTATCGGGGCAGCTTCAGGCAGATCAGGCCGGAATCACCCCGGACACAGAGATTCTGCGCAAAGCGCTGCGCTGGTCCCGGCAGGTAAACCGGCAGATTCAGGCCATGCCCCAGGAGGAGAAGCATGCCTTTCCCGGTGTGCAGGAGGGATTGGAGCGTGCCGGGCAGATTGCGGATATAGCGATTGTTTCCTCTGCCAACCGCCAGGCCGTGGAGGAGGAATGGCAGCGCTGCGGACTGCTGGAGCTGGTGGATCAGCTGATGACCCAGGAGCAGGGCAGTAAGTCCCGCTGTATTCACAGGCTGCTGGAACAGGGCTATGACCCTGCCGGTGTGCTGATGGTGGGAGACGCAATGGGGGATCTGGAGGCGGCCCGGGAAAACGGCGTCCTCTTCTATCCCATACTGGCGGGAAAGGAGGCTGCCTCCTGGAGGGAATTGATTGGTCAGGGGCTGCCTCATCTGGAGCAGGACAGCTATGCCGGTGTTTATCAGCAGCAGAAAATCCGGGAATTTCAGGAAAATTTCACATCCTGATGAGTTTTCTCTTAATAATTTACAAATGTAATCCGATAAATAAGACATAAAGCAGATGATTCGCTGAAAGGAATCAGCGCAGTACAGGGAAAAGGAGTTCATCATGAAAGTCAACCAGATCAGTATTTTTGTGGGAGAGGATTCCCGCAGCGGCCGGAAACAGCTGCTGGGGATGAGTCAGCAGGAAGGAAACAGGAGCACTTTTTTTGCCGGAACATGGAATCAGGATATGGATCCCATTGGTCTGAAAAAACAGATGGCGCAGAAAAAGGCACTGAAAGTGGTGTCGGATGCTTTTGCAGCAGACCGCAAGCTGGACAGCGAGATAGCAGATCGGGAGGATCGGATCAGTGAGCTGCGTGCGGAAAAGGCAGCGGCGGAAAAGGCGGTAAAGGAACTGGAGGAGCAGAAGCTGGAAATCGGCAAGGCATACGGCCTGGGAGAGGAGGGCCTGTCGGATGAGGATTGGAGTATTCTGGAGAAGGGCAATCGAATGCCCACTGCACTGACCGACGAGGAAAAGGCCCGCTATGCAGAGATGAAAGAGCAGGGGCTGACGGAATACTATGGCCGGTGCCGGGATATTGATGATCTGGCCAAGCCCTACCGGCAGCTGATCCGGGAAAATGATACCCAGATAGAAGTCTATGAGTCCATGAACGATTCCATACATAAGGCCCGGCTGGATCTGAAGAATCATCCCATGATTGCTGCCCAGGAGGAAGCCGACGCCATCATGGAAGCTGCCAGCAAGGAGATCATCAGTATGCTCATTGATGAAAGTAAGGAGCATATTGACGAGGAAATGCAGGAAAAGACGGAACAGGCGCAGGAGAAGAAAGAGGAAAAGGAAGAGCAGGAGGAGAAGCTGGAGGCCATCCGGGAAGAAAAAAAGCAGCTGGAGAGCCAGGCAGAGGCCATCCGGGAAAAAGCCCGTGAAAATGAAAAGCGCACGGAAGAACTGATAGACAGCCTGCCCATGGAGGAATTGCTGCAGATGGATGACAGCAGGACAGATTTTCAGCAGGAGCTGAAGGAGATTATGGATAAAATGAAGCTGCTGGAAGAGGATATCAAGGGTACTACGGTGGATCAGAGCCTGTAATGCAGTGCAGATCCGAAGCTTTGGAACACATTTTTATGGTAAATGGGGTCAGCTCCCGCAGGGAGATCTGGCCCCGAATTCTTAATTACTCTGGGATTCCAGGGTAATGCCTGCCTGATCCATAAAGTCCGTAATACTATTCGCATGAGCAGCCAGTTTAAACCATTGTTTCAGAAGCTTCACATCTTTCTGAGCCTTCAAAGTCTCTTTCATCCCCGCAGGGATTTCTCCACAATCTTCCAGAAGTTCCAGAATGCATTGCACCATTGTTTCCTCTGCGGCTTCTTCTGCGGCCTCTTCCGCATAGTAGGCGATGATTTCGTCAAATCTCATATATGCGTCCCTCACTTTCGGCTGTATTTTGACGGTACTCACATAGTCATGGATCCTGTGAATATCGTCATTGGTGACATTTTCCTCTGTGCTTTCCTGAAAATATCTCAGCATGTCCTGAATTTCCCGGCAACCACCCTTTGTTCCCCTGGTATAAAAGTAGAGGAAATGCAGGCCGTCGTCATAGGACAGCCCCGGAATTTCTTCACAATGGTTCCTGACCGTGTACATCATATAATCATATCCGAACGGATCGTAATCCGTAATGGAAATGATGTACAGATTCGGCAGCTTTGCAAAATTCTTTTCACCGCTTTTCAGGTTGCGGCTGTCAATTCGAGCCTGATAAAATCGGTTATGCCGGGGATAATTGTTTTCTTTTTGCAGGTGCGGTTCCATATCATAGATGGTCATGGCGGGAAAACGATCATCGGAAGAATATTTTTCCGTGATCTCCACATCCATGCGGATTCCCCGCATCGTAGGAGTGGCTGCGGGAATTGTCCGCTGGACTGAAATGTCCAGCTCCCCGATGGGCCGCTGCAGCAGTACGGACAATACCGTCTGGCAGAAAGGGATGCCGACAACAGGGTCAGCAGCCACTGCATTAATCAGGAAGTCGTCCATAAGATTCAGCTCTTCCAAAGGTCTGTGATGATTGCTCATAATACCTCCATTCCGACAGAGATCAGCAAAAGGTGTCGTGAACTCCGCCATACAAAATAAAATAATAGTTACTGTGAAAACAATGGCGAAATGCCCGATCCGATCTGCATAAATGCCGAAATGGCGCAGAGAAAATTGTCTCACATCAGAATATATTTTATATTCCATTGAATTCAGCATACCTGTAATTCCATCTTTTGTCAATAAATAAATTCTAAAATTTGCAGTTGACAAATGTGTGTCCATAGTGTATATATAACATATAAACAGTAATGCAGTAATGATTCTTTGCGCAGAAGAGGTAAACATGGTTTTATTACAGAATTCAGGAGTGCCCATATATCAGCAGATTGCGGATCAGCTAAAGGAAGAGATCCTGTCAGGAAAACGGAAAGAAGGCGAATATCTGCCCTCCATCCGGGGGCTGGCAAGAGATCTGAAGATCAGTGTGATCACCACGATGAAAGCCTATGAGCTGCTGGCCGAGGAGGGGCTGGTCACAGCCGTGCAGGGCAAGGGCTTCTATGTAAACGCTCAGGACAGTGAGATGCTGCGGGAACAGCATCTGCGCCGGGTGGAGGATGCCCTGGGGGAGGCCATCAGAGCCGCCCGGATTGCCGGACTCAGCAATCAGGAACTGACAGAGACACTGCAGGCGCTTCTGGACGTGCAGAAGACGGAGTAAAGCCGAAGCAGCCGCCCGGGGCGGCAGAATGGAGACCGGTATGGAATATGTGATTAACGGAACGGATTTAAGAAAGAGGTTTAAGGGGTTTACGCTGGATATTCCCCGGCTGCAGATTCCCCAGGGCTTTGCCACGGCACTGATCGGAGAGAACGGAGCGGGAAAAACCACCCTGATGAATCTCCTGGCCGGTATCCGCCTGGATTATCAGGGAAAAATACAGTATTTCCGGGAAAATGCCGGGATTGATGATGAGGGCGTGCGGGAGCGCATCGGGTATACGGGACCGGGAAACTACTATCTGCCCCATTGGACCGTAAACCAGGTGAAGGAAGTAAACGAGCTGCTGTTTCAGAGATTTGATCCGGCGGTCTTTAAGCGCTTGTGCCGGGAGCTGGCAATCCCTGCGGATCCCGGTAAGGAAGTGAAGACGCTCTCCGACGGAAACCGCACGAAGCTGATGCTTGCGGGTGTGCTGGCCCGGGATACGGAGCTGCTGATTCTGGAAGAGCCGGCTTCGCCGCTGGATCCTCTCATGCGGGATAAGCTCTGTGAGATGATTCGGGAATATCTGGTGAGCCGGGAGGGGCTGCGGACTGTATTTTTCTCCACCCACAATGTGGCGGATATGGAAAATGTGACGGATTACGCTATCATCATGGAACAGGGCTGCATCGTGGAGCAGGGCTTTGTGGAGGATCTGAAAGAAAAATATGTGCTGGTAAAGGGAGAGGAACAGTTCGCCCGGCAGGCCGGTCCTCTGCTGGTGTCCCAGACCCGCAGCCGTATGGGATTTGAGGGCATCTGTCTGGCAGAGAGGCTGGATCGTCTGGCCGGCATGCAGGTGGCCGTGGAGGCGCCTACCCTGTCCCAGATCTGTGTGGCGGTTATGAAAGCCCACAGCAGGCTGCAGTTTTAGGAATTACAGAGTGCAATATCGCAGGCCGGGCCTGGGATATGCATGGAGAGGAAAATATGAGAAGAGTAAAAGCCTATTTTCTCTTTACCGGATGGCGGTATAAGCTGGGAATTTTCCTGGGGCTGCCGACAGTAGTTCTGACAGGGGGACTGCTCTGGCGCAGATTTCTTGCGCCACAGGGATATGGTATATTTGTGACCTTACTTGTCATCTTTATCGAGGTTCTGACGGATCAGGGAGTTTTTGCCGGGATCCAGTCCCACAGCGGCTATAAGCTGGACTATCTGAAGACCTCTCCGGCGGGGCCGAAAGTGCTGCGGCAGGGACTGGCGGGCGACCTGGTAAGAAGAATGCTGACAGCGCTGCTGTGTGCAGGAATCTGCGGAATAGTGGATGCGGAAAAAGCGGTGGGCGGCTGGGCCGGTTATCTGGGTATGGCACTGGTGATCTATGGCATGGAGGCACTGGGCTTGCTGATTTCCCGGTTTACCCGGTCTGCAGTGCTGAGAATATGGATTATTTACGGCTGTATGCTGTTGGGTGTTCTTTTGTATTTTTTGGTGTGGCTAATAGGGCAGCCCGCAATCTTGATAATGGACGGAATCCTGGCTCTGGGTGCAGCTGCGGCAAGTATCGCCGCAGTGCGGACAGCCATGAAAAAGTGGCTGCAGACCTATCTGGACGGTCAGGAAGCATTGGTGCAGTAATACGGATATAGCTTGCGATATGTAGGGGGTAGAAGCGTGAAATTAGTGGAACAGCTGCGGTTTGCAAAAAAATGTTTAAAATATTCCTATCAGGTGAAAGTGAATCTGATCTGCGGCGCAATCATGGGCTTGCTGGGACTGGTCTATGAGATTGCCAATATCAATAATGGCATGGGAGCCTATCTGATGATGCTTGTGTCGGTCTATCCCACATCTCTGCTGTACCAGCTCTGCAGCTCCCAGCTGATAGAGTCCTCTCCCTGCAGAAAATCGATGATGACCGCTGTACCCACGGTGCTAATGCTCTGTATGAACATGGTCAGCTACCTGCTGCTGATTGGCATCGAGGGAATCCGAACCATGGTCGTGGGGACGCCCCAGGCGGCGGAGCAAAGCGCTCTGGTGATTCTGTCCTGCGGTATTATTCTGGTGATTCTGGATCTCTATGCGGCTTTCGGGCAGAAATATTATGTGCTGTCCCTGATCCTGATGGCAGGGAGTCTGGTGAGCTTTTTCGGATTGTGCGGCATGTACGGCCACGGGGATTCGCTGCTGCGGAAGCTGTTTCCTCTCTCCGTGCCCGCAGCGATTATCGTCGGCCTATGTCTGGCTTTTCTGGGAAGTCTTCTGCAGTATGGCGCTTCTCTGCTGGTATATAAGAAGCCCATGTCCCCCTTTGTCCTGAACTCGATTCTGCGGCAGCGGGCCTAGAAGAAGCAGGTGCGCAGTAACATGGATTGTGAGGAAGGAACTTATGCACAAAGTGCTTTTTCTGGATATTGACGGTGTATTAAATACAAATGATGGAAATGAAAAGCATCAGACAAAGCTCCGCAGGGGAAAGCCGATAGACCGGAAAAAAGTGAAACGCTTGGGAAAGCTGATCCGGTATACCGGAGCAAAGCTCGTGCTGCATTCCGGTTGGCGGTTCTGGTTTGATGAAAACAAGCTTCCGCTGAGGAAAGAGGCGGCATATCTGCTGCGCCTGCTGGAAAAACAGAAGCTTTCCATCTATGATATGACTCCTGATCTGACGACGGAAGAGATCCGTGCAGCAAAGCGGTTCAGCCTTGTGAAAGCAGAAGAGATTCTTGCCTGGCTGGATGCGCATCAGGAGGTAGAGGTCTGGGCCGTATTGGATGATCTGGATCTGCAAAATGAACGGGTGGCAAGCCGTCAGATCCGGACAGACCCATCGGCAGGTTTAACCCGGGAGAAAATGTGGGCGGCGGAAAAGCTTCTGAATCCGCCGATAGAAACCTTCGAGGAATTGTACCGGATGCTGCGGGAGCATGACAGGGAAAACAGGATCGCCAGGCCCCGGGAGGATACGATTACCGTAAGGCTGACAGGGGAATATCAATTCAATATATATGACAATACCAGGGAGGTTTATCTGGAGCTTGCCACTCAAGATGGCCAGTGCTATCATTTTCATCCGGATTACCGGGGGGCATACGATTATATTCTGGATGCCCTGGAGCAGCCGGAGTCAGTTGCGGAAGAGAACGAAGAGGAGATAAAAAAGGCAAAGGAAAGCGGGGAATGCTTCATGGTATGCTTTGCCCTGTTCTGGGTGGGCATGTTTTTGCTGCTGCTTGCTTCCACCAGGTTTCCGAATATGAGCGGCGTGTGGATTCTGGTCACGCTGATCCTTGTAATTCCGCTGGGCATCATTCTGACAAAGCTTCTGCAGAAATGCAGAAAATCCGCTGAAACGGATGGAAAGGAATAATTCAAGCCCCTTTTCATAGGTGGCAGTGCAGAATACATAACGGTATATCCCGTACAGGATATTCTGCAGCTGGTACTTTTGGGGATTCCCTGTGTGGTGCTGGGCATCCTGTCCCTGTCAGAGTCGTCAGAGAGCCGAAAGGGTATGGAGCTGCTGCTGGTAATTTACAGCGGGATAATACTGGTGGCCTTTGGACAGATTATGACCTTGGGCAGTATGATCAATAGCACCATGATCGGCAGACTGCAGGGCGCCGCAGCTCTGGTGAATATGAGTGCGGTCAGCAGCATGTTCAGCTGGATTCAGTTTCTGATTAATCTGGCTTTGGTCATGCTGCTGCTTCGGGGCGCAGTCGGTCTGGGTGAGAAAAAAACAGATCAATAACCGGAGATGCTCTTGACTTTCACGCATGGTTATGCTAGTCTGATAATAGTTAGTTAAATCTAACTATTGAATAAATCATGCGGACTCCTGGGGGGATATTGTAAGATATCCTGTATCCCCGGAAAACCGGTGACTTTCCGGGGAGGAGGTTCTGCAGGGAAGGGAGAGTATGAATGGATTATTTAGAGATTGAAAAGGTGGTTGGGAGAGAGATTTTGGATTCCAGAGGCAATCCCACCGTTGAAGCCGAGGTTGTGCTGGCAGATGGAACTATGGGAAGAGGGATGGCGCCCAGCGGAGCATCCACCGGCGAGTTTGAGGCGCTGGAGCTGCGTGACGGCGATGCGTCAAGATATCTGGGAAAGGGCGTGCAGAAAGCCGTTGAGAACATAAACACGAAAATATGTGAAGTCCTGGTGGGAATGGACGCCTCCGATATCTATGCGGTTGATCGGGCGATGATGGATGCGGATGGGACAAAGGATAAGTCAAACATGGGAGCAAATGCAATACTTGCCGTTTCTATCGCCACAGTGCGGGCGGCAGCTGCCTCTCTGGGAATTCCCCTCTATCGTTTCCTGGGCGGTGTCTCCGGTAACCGTCTGCCGGTTCCGATGATGAATATCGTCAACGGCGGATGCCATACACTGTCTTCAGGATTGGATGTACAGGAATTCATGGTAATGCCGGTGGGCGCCCCCTCCTTTAAAGAGGGCCTGCGGTGGTGTGCGGAGGTATTTCATGCGCTGGCGGCCATCTTAAAGTCCAGGAGCCTGGCAACATCGGTGGGAGATGAGGGAGGTTTTGCACCGGCTCTGGCATCCGATGAAGAGGCGATCGAGACGATCCTGGAGGCAGTGAAGAAAGCCGGTTATGAGCCGGGCCGGGATTTCATGATTGCCATGGATGCGGCATCTTCAGAGTGGAAGACCGGAAAGGTTGGGGAATACCGGCTTCCGAAAGCAGGAACAGTGTATACCTCGGAGGAATTGATTGCCCACTGGAAAAAGCTTGTGGAGAAATATCCCATTATCTCCATTGAAGATGCGCTGGATGAGGAGGATTGGGAAGGCTGGAAGCAGCTGACGGCAGAGCTGGGAAACAAGGTTCAGCTGGTGGGCGACGATTTGTTCGTTACGAATACGGAACGCCTTGCCAAGGGAATTGAGTTAGGCTGCGGCAATTCCATCCTGATCAAGCTGAATCAGATCGGCTCCGTCTCCGAGACGCTGGAGGCAATTAAGATGGCACATAAGGCTGGCTATACGGCGGTTACCTCTCATCGTTCCGGCGAGACGGAGGATACTACCATTGCAGACCTGGCTGTAGCGCTGAATACCTGCCAGATCAAGACAGGTGCGCCGAGCCGGTCGGAGAGAGTTGCAAAATACAACCAGCTGCTGCGCATCGAGGAGGAATTGGGGGCAAGTGCTGTTTATCCGGGTATGAAAGCCTTTCATGTTTCAGGAAAGTAATAAGTGCTCCAAACGGATTATATAAAAAAGAAGGATTCCGGGACGTTCTCCCTGAGGAGGGCGCCCCGGAATTCTGTATTTTCCAGACAGCGCCTGCAGCCGGTAACCAATCCTAACATACACAGCCGGAATATGTTAGGATTGGTTGGTGGACAGAGCCCGGCTTTCTGTTTATAATGCAAGTAAAGCAAACAAAAGTAGGAAATACCGGAAAAGGAATGTGAAACCATGTTAAGTGAAAATCTCTACCATCTGCGGAAGCTTCATAAGCTGTCTCAGGAGCAGGTGGCGGACCGGCTGGGAGTTTCCCGGCAGGCCGTGGCCAAGTGGGAGACAGGAGAGACTGCGCCGGATATCCATAATTGTGTGGCGCTGGCACAGTTATACGATGTATCGGTGGATGAACTGGTCAATTATGACAGCAGCGGCAGCGGTATGACGGTGCCGCCTAAGGGAAAGCATCTGTTTGGAGTCGTAACGGTGGGGGAGAAGGGTCAGATCGTAATTCCCAAGCGGGCCAGAAAAATTTTTCATATCCAGGCAGGGGATCATCTGGTAGTACTGGGGGATGAGAATCAGGGCATTGCCATTATCAAGGCTAACCAGATGCTGAGATTTATGAACGGCGTGCAGCAGGCCATGTCAGAACAGGGGGACTCGGAAGAAGTATGAGAAAAGCATATATCGACAATTTGCGCAGCGGGATTATCCTGCTGGTCATTCTGTACCATATTATTTATCTGTTCAACAGTGCGGGCGTGATCACCAACGTGGTAATATCGGGTATTCCCCAGATGGATGCGGTGCTGTATATTCTGTATCCCTGGTTTATGATCTGTCTGTTTGCCCTGGCAGGCATGAGCGCTAAATATGCGCTGGAGCGTCTGGCCGGAGAAAATACGGATGCGGACCGTAAGACAGTGCATCGTAGTTACATACGCTCCCGGGCGTCCAAGCTGCTGGTGCCCGCCGTCGTGGGAATCTTTCTCTATGGCTGGTCTGCGGGCTATGTGACCTGTCAGTATACGGACTTTTTTGGCGGACAGGGTGATCAGATTCCGTTTTTTGTCAGATATCTGATATTTGCCTTGTGCGGTATCGGGCCTGCCTGGTTTGCAATACAGCTGTTTCTTGCTACCCTGGTACTGTTATTGCTCCGCAGGATAGATAAGCAGGATAGGCTGTACGCTCTCTGCGGGAAAGCCGGACCGGCAGTGCTGCCCCTGTTGACTCTGCTGGTGTGGGGAAGCGCACAGATCCTAAATCTGCCGGTGGTGGAGGTATTCCGCAACGGCATCTATATCTGTACCTTCCTGCTGGGATATTATGTGCTGACCCAGGAGCGGATCCTGCAGGGCATGGTAAAATGGTGGTATATGTTCGCCATTCCTGCAGTGCTTTTGGGTATGGCCTATGTGATTGTCTTTTGGGGACAGAATTATGCAGCCGCAGAAAATCTGAAAGGGCTGCTGGTGAATGCCTACGCCTGGTTCATGACGCTGGCCGTCATTGCGGCAGGCCATCGTTTCCTGGATCGGGAGACGGCCTTTACCCGTTATATGCGTCCCAGAAGCTTTGCCTTTTATCTGCTGCATTACTTTGTGCTGGTGCTTGTCACTTACGGAATCGACAGCCGTTTTACCGTACCCACAGGCGGCTTTTATCCCATTCTGATTGCAGCGGCTGTGATTCTGCTGCCTCTGCTGTATGAGATACTCAGCCGGATTCCGGTGGTGCGCCGCCTGGTGCTGGGAATTACTCCCCGTGTAAAAAAACAGCCGGGGAAGTGATCAGATATGGAAGCATTTCTGGATATCCCTGTTGCTTCCCAATACCAGCATGGTACTGCCGGGCTCCAGCGGCATATCGGGAGAGACGGAAAGCTTTAATTTTCCGTCTTTCTTAATGCCGATAATATTGACGTTATATTTTTTCCGGATATCAATCTGCCCGATGGTTCGTCCGATCCAATTCTCGGGAACCGGTATCTCAAACATGGCATGTTCGTCATCCAGCTCTATATAATCTAAAATATGATTGGCGCTGTAACGATAAGCGGTCCATTTGGCCAGTTGTTTTTCGGGATAGACCACTTCATCTGCTCCGTTACGCAGAAGAAATTTTGCCTGCACGTCCTGGGACGCCCGGGCTACCACCAGCTTAGCGCCAAGCTCTTTCAGCAGGGACGCTGTTTCCAGCGAGCTCTGAAAATTGTTTCCGATGGCTACGATGCAGACATCATAGTTGCGGATACCCAGCGATTTTAAGAACTCCTCATTTGTACTGTCGCCGATCTGCGCATTGGTTACAAACGGAAGCACAGCGTCTATGCGTTCTTCTATATAATCCACAGCCATCACCTCATGTCCCAGTTCATTCAGGTGAATTGCAATATGCTTTCCGAATCTTCCTAATCCGATTAAAAGTATTGACTTCATATTTTTTCCTCCATCCTTATCCGACTGTGATTTTTTCCTGCGGGAACCTTGCCGTATTTTTCCTTGCCCCGGACAGTGTGGCGAAGATCAATGTCAGTCCCCCGACCCGGCCAAAAAACATGAGCAGGATCAGAACAATCCGGGACAGGGTGCCAAGGCTCGGGGTAATGCCGAGAGACAGCCCCACGGTGCCCACCGCAGAAACGGTTTCAAACAGGCAATCCATCATCGGAAGGCCTTCTGAGATACTGATGATCAGACCGCCTGCAAGGGACAAAGCGAGGTACATCAGCAGGATAGTTACCGCATTCTTAACGATGTCGTCATCAATCCGGCGGTCAAATAAATGGACCTGGTCCTCTCTGCGAAAG
This sequence comes from Lachnospiraceae bacterium, assembly GCA_017624175.1. Classification (GTDB taxonomy): domain Bacteria; phylum Bacillota; class Clostridia; order Lachnospirales; family Lachnospiraceae; genus Acetatifactor. The sequence goes on from JAGANP010000035.1 coordinate 16,192, forward strand.
GAGGCGAGCGCTGTGGCAGACAGCACGGCAACGGTTGTGGTTTTCATGCCGCCTGCAGTAGAGCCGGGGCTGCCGCCGATCAGCATCAGTGCCATAATAATCAATTTGCCCGGATCACTTAAGGACGTCAGGTCCATCGTATTAAAGCCTGCGGTTCGCGGTGTTACCGCCTGAAAGAGAGAGCTTAAGATCCGTTCGCCGGTATCAAGGGCAGTAAATTCATAAAAGAAAAAGTATATTGCAGGAATAAGCAGCAGGACGGCCGTGGTACAAAGGATCACCTTACTCTGCATTCTGTACTTATGAAGATGCAGTTTGTTTGTCCCAATGTCATCCCAGGTCAGAAAACCGATACCGCCCACAATGATCAGGAACATAATGGTCAGATTAATCACCGGATTCTCCGCATAGCCGGTCAGAGAAGAGAAAGCCGATTTTGTGCCCATCAGATCAAAGCCTGCATTACAAAAGGCGGATACCGAATGGAAAAGGGCCATCCAAAGCCCCCTGATTCCAAAATCCCTGCAAAACACAGGCGCCATGAGAACGGCTCCCAACAGCTCGATCAGCAGGGTAACCTTTACAATAAAACCGGTCAGCCTTACAATACCGCCTACCTTCGGAGCGGCAATGGCCTCCTGCATGGTGCTGCGCTGCATCAGAGAGATCTTCCTGCCGGAAACCATGGCAAGGGAAGCCACTACGGTGATAACGCCCATACCACCGATTTGAATCAGAAGCAAAATGACCAACTGTCCGAATGCCGACCAATAGGTTGCCGTATCATGCACCACAAGCCCCGTAACGCAGACGGCAGAAGTGGAGGTAAACAAAGCGTCCAAAAAGGATGTTGCGGTTCCCTCCCGGTTGGAAATGGGCAGAATCAGTAAAATGGTACCCAGCAGAATCACGCAGGAAAAACCAAGGATAATGATTTGAAACGATGTCAGCTTTTTCTTTTTATGAATCAACACGCTCATACGCAGGGTGCTCCTTTATACTTCTTTATCTGATCTTTAGCATACGCTTTATTTAATAAAGAATGTAAAAAAATATTTGTGTTTGTATTAAGATGGTATAAAGACAGCAGTTAAGATAAAATAAAAGCTGCCTATACATGGAAAATTGTCCGTGTACAGGCAGTTTTTTATCCGTAACTGTTATGCTTCCGCTTTCTTCTTTTTGCTCCCTACCAGGAAAAAGCTGCACAGCAGGGCGATCACATACAGTACGATGGTGACGTACAGTACCGTCTGGTAGCCCACGGGATTCACCTGGGTAAGTCCGCCGTGGCCGTCGCTTACGTCTACCATCTCCCCTACATGGTTTACAATAAAGGTTGCCAGCTGATTGCCGGTCAGGCCCGCAATGGCCCATGCGGAAAGGGTAATGCCGTGGATGGCGCTGATATTCTGCATACCGTAGTGGTCGGAAAGCAGTGTGGGTACATTACTGAAGCCGCCGCCGTAGCCTGCATTTACCACAAACAGCAGAATCAGTACCAGGATCATCAGGAAAGTACTCTGCCCCATGTCGGCGATGCCCTGGGTCAGGATCACCAGCCCGGTGGCGATAATGGACAGAATAATCATAATCTTATAGACGGTATTCCTGTCTTTCATGGTATCCGCCCATGCGGAGAAGCCCAAACGTCCGCCGGCGTTGAAAATTGCGGTCACGGAGGATAATACCCCGGCCATACCGGCCAGGCCGATGCACTTGATTATCATTTTTTCCTGAGAAATCAGTGCCAGACCGCAGGTAATATTGATGTAGAACATCAGCCAGATGCCGATGAATACCACGGGCTTTGTCTTGATCACGTCGATGGCTCTTGCGCCCTTTTCCTGAGAAGCGGGCTCGTGCCAGCCCTCGGGCTTTGCCAGCAGCAGATGTCCCACAAACATCATGACAAAGTACACACAGGCCAGAATCAGGAACATCTTATAGATGCCGCCCTCACCCAGGGAATTTAAGAGCGCCTGCATGATGGGGCTGGCGATGGCCTTGGCGGCACCGAAGCCGGCCACTGCCAGACCGGTTGCCAGACCCTTGCGGTCCTGGAACCACAGCATCAGTGTCTTAAGCGGGGACAGATAACCGGTGCCCAGACCGATACCCATGATAAAGCCGTAGCAGACATAGATGCCGATCAGCGCCAGAGGACTGTGCGGATGAGCGCCGCCGTACCAGATAAAGAAGCCGGTACCGGCCATACCTGCGGCAAAACAGACAGCGGCAATCAATGAGGAACGGTGGATATCCTTTTCCACCACATTGCCCAGAAAAGCGGCGGACATGCCCAGGAAAAAGATGGCAAAGCTGAATGCCCACTCGGTGGCACCCTTGGAAAAGCCGATGTAATCAGCAATTTCCTGACTGAAAATGGACCAGCAGTATACGGTACCGATACTGCAGTGAAGCAGCAGTGCCGGAATAGCAGCACGAATCCATTTGTTCTGAATTTTTTTCATAAGTACACTCTCCTAAATGATAAAAAATTTATAATAAGAAAATAAACACCTTTGTTATTCTACTCCCTAATTGTTTTTTTTTCAATACAAGAAATGGGAAGATTTTCTTTTTTTTGACTTTTTTTTCGGCGGGATATATAATAAGGAAAAGCTGAGATACAAAAGTGTACCCCGGAGCCGGACGGCCCCGGGTTTTTTACGGGATTTTCTCCGGCGGTGGCTCCCCTTGATTTTCTGGGTTGCAGCCATTGACTTTCGGAAACAATGGGTATAATATTAAGTCGTTTTTTGAAAAAGCAATATGCTTGGAGGCAGGGATATGTTTTTGGTCTACTTTATCTTATGGGTGATTTTCAACGGGCAGATCACGCTGGAGATCTGTATTTTCGGCGTTCTGATTGCAGCGCTGCTTTTTGCCTTTACCTGTAAATTCATGGACTATAGTGTGAAAAAGGAGCTGCAGTTGTTCCGAAAGCTGGGAAAGCTTCTGCAGTACGCTTTTACCCTGGTATGGGAAGTGATCAAGGCCAATCTGGGCACGGTGCATCTGATCCTGACCCAGAAGGAGGAGATAGAGCCGGTGCTGGTGCGCTTTCACAGTGATCTGAAAAGTCCCATTGCCCAGACGCTGCTGGCCAATGCCATCACGCTGACCCCGGGCACCATTACGGTATCGCTGGAAAACGGGGAGTATACGGTGCATTGCCTGGACGAAAGCCTGGCAGAGGGGATGGATCAGAGCGTATTTGTGAAGCTTGCAGGGGAGATTGAGCAGAAGTAAGGAGGTTCGGTGCAAATGGGTAAAAATATACCGGGTCTGGATCAGGCCTATGAGATGCTGTTTCTGGCGGCGCTGGTGTTTCTGGCGGTAATGGTGATCCTCTGTCTGATCCGTGCCATCATCGGACCCCGGATCGCCGACCGGGTGGTAGCGGTGAATATGATGGGTACCATGGTTATGGTAATTATTGCCATTTTGGCGCTGCTGCTGGGAGAGGGGTATCTGGTGGATATCTGCATTATCTATGCCATGATCAGTTTTCTGGCGGTCATCATACTGACCAAGGTGTATATGGGCGTTTATATGGAAAGAAAGCAGCATGAGGCGGGGAAGCCTGAGGAGGCTTCTGAAAATGGAGCAGGGGAAACCGCCGCACAGAAAGGAGAGCGATAGGAGATGGCAGTTCTGGAATGGATACGGTTTCTGGCCGGGGCAGCGTTTTTGCTGATGGGCCTGAGCATCTTTATTATAGAAATGATCGGCGTGTTCCGGTTTCGTTATGTGCTGAACCGGATGCATGCGGCGGCCATGGGGGATACTCTGGGGATCGGCAGCTGCCTTGTGGGCCTGATCATTATGAGTGGGATCAATTTTACCTCCTTAAAGCTCTTTCTGGTCATCCTGTTTCTGTGGCTGTCCTCCCCTACCTCGTCCCATCTGATCGCCAGGCTGGAGGTAACCACGGATGAGGAGCAGGATAAGCATTACCGCAGAATGGTGATGCGGGACGGCCATCCCCGGGAACAGGAGCAGGAGGAAGAGAGGCGGGAGCCATGACCATATTTATTTGTATTCTATTGATATTTCTGATCGTTTGCGCAGTGGCAGCCAGTCTGTCCAAAAATCTGCTGAATACGGTGCTGATCTTTATGTCCTACAGCCTGGTGATGTCCAATATCTGGGTGATTCTGGAATCTCCGGATCTGGCCATCACGGAGGCGGCCGTGGGGGCGGGAGTGACCACGGTGCTGTTTGTGCTGACCCTGAAAAAGATCCATGCGATCATGGATACGGAAAAAGAAAAGGACGAGGAGCAGGACAGCAAAGAAGCTGCGGCGCAGGCAGAAGGAGGCGAAAACCATGAGTAAGAAAGTGCCTCAGGAGCAATATGAAAAGACCCTGTCCTATCGGCTGAAGGTGTGGCTGGAGGGCAGTAAGGATCTCTATGTGGGCAATCTGGAGATGAAGCCCCAGAGCCTCCCCGAGGAAAACGAGGAGACCAGACAGCTGCGCCGGAGAGACGAGCAGCGGATGCGGGCCCATGTCTATGATATGGAGCATAACCGGGAGATGGGGCTGTTTAAAAAGCTGTACCGGATCTTCAGCGTGCTGTTCTGCGTATTTCTGGTAGTCATGCTGCTGATCGGTGTGGCGGATCTGCCCCCCTTCGGCAATGCGGACAATCCGGTGAATAATGAGGTGTCCAGAAGATATATTGAGAACGGCCTGCAGGAGACGGGAGCGGTGAATATTGTCACCGGAATGATCCTGGATTACCGGGCCTTTGATACCTTAGGCGAGTCCCATGTGCTGTTTATTGCCACCTGTACGGTGCTGATCCTGCTTCGGGTGGATCAGAAAAAAGGCAGGAACGGCGAAAAGGAAGCGGAGGTCAACGATCGGGCCTTTGAGCCGAAAAATGATGTGATTCTGCAGACGGCAGCCCGGCTGCTGGTGCCTTTCATCATTATTTTCGGGATCTATATCATACTCTGCGGCCATCTGGGGCCGGGGGGCGGCTTCTCCGGCGGCGCCGTGATCGGTGCGGGCCTGATCCTGTATGTCAGCGCCTTTGGCTTTGCCAAGACGGAGCGGTTCTTTACGGCCAAAACCTATAAATGGATGAGCTTTGGAGCGCTGGCCTGCTACTGCCTGTCTAAGACCTACTCCTTTTATACGGGAGCCAACCACATTGAGAGCGTGATCCCGCTGGGAACGCCGGGGGCGATCCTGAGCAGCGGCCTGATCCTGCTGCTGAACATCTGTGTGGGCGTGGTGGTGGCAGGCACCATGTATACTTTCTATGTGATGTTCCGGAAAGGGGGCTATTAAGCATGGATTTCGGCAATCTGTTTCATAACTATGCGGAGGCCGTGGCCATGATTCTGTTCGGCATCGGTTTTTCCAATCTGCTGCTGCAGAAGAATCTGATGAAAAAGATTATCGGCCTGAATATCATGGATACGGCTACCTATCTGTTTCTGGCACTGAAAGGCTATATTGACGGGCGCAAGGCGCCGGTGGTAGTGGACGGGATCCAGAGTATGGAGGCTTATGTGAATCCCATTCCCAGCGGCCTGGTGCTGACCGGTATTGTGGTATCTGTGTCGGTGACGGCGCTGATGCTGTCGCTGACGATCCGGCTCTACCGGCGTTACCATACCCTGGATCTGGATGAGATCTCCACTTTGCTGAAAAAGGAGGATAAGTGATGGATTTTATACGCAATTTCTCCTTTTTCTCCATTGTCCTGTCCCTGTTTTCCGGCCCTTTATCCTCTATTTTGGGAAGAAAATGGGCAAAGCGGGTCAACACGGCGGAGATTATCCTGCTGGGACTGATGTCCGTGGCGGTGCTCTGGTACGTGCTGCAGACGGGGGAAGCTTTCGTCTATACCATGGGCCATTTTCCGGCGCCCTGGGGCAATGAGATCCGGGCGGGGGTGCTGGAAGCTTTTATGGCAGCTTTTTTCTGTCTGATCATGCTGCTCTGTATGTGGGGCGGCGTCCGGGAGCGGGAGAGTGAGATCGAAGCCTCCAAGCAGAATCTGTACTATATTATGGTGAATCTGCTGCTGTGCTCCCTGCTGGCGCTGATCTATACCAACGACCTGTTTACGGCCTATGTATTTGTGGAGATCAATACTATCTCTGCCTGCGGGCTGATTATGATCCGCCAGAACGGTAGGACCATAGAGGCTGCCACCCGGTATATGATTATGAGTCTGCTGGGCTCCGGTCTGCTGCTGCTGGGCCTGTGCTTCCTGTATGACCTGACGGGGCATCTGCTGATGAGCAATATCCAGGAGGCGGTACATGCACTGGTGGCAAACGGGCAGTACCAGACGCCGCTGCTAGTGTCCATCAGTCTGATGTGCGTGGGACTGGCCATCAAAAGCGCCCTGTTCCCCTTTCATACCTGGCTGCCGGACGCCTACGGATACTCCACGGTATCCTCTGCGGCGATCCTGTCCTCCCTGGTGTCCAAGGGGTATATCTTCCTGCTGGTGAAGATCTTCTACCGTGTCATCGGCTTTGATATTATCAGCAGCAGCAAGGTCATTCATGTGCTGTTTGCGTTCGGTATTGCGGGCATGATTGTGGGCTCCGTGGATGCCATCCGGGAAAATGATATCCGCCGGATGATCGCTTACTCCTCGGTGGCCCAGATCGGCTATATCTATATGGGCTTCGGCCTGGGGACCACGGCGGGCGTGATTGCCAGCATCTATCATGTGGTCTGTCATGCGGCCACAAAGTCCCTGCTGTTTATAGCCGCCTCCGGCATCACGGATGTATCCGGCGGCAGCAGGCATTTTGAGGATCTGACCGGAGCGGGCTACCGCAATAAGCTGGCGGGCGTGGCCTTTACCGTGGGCTCCCTGTCCATGGTGGGCGTACCCATGTTTGCGGGATTTATCTCCAAGCTGTACTTTGCCCAGGCGGCGGTGGGACATACTGTGAAAATGCTGCCCACACTGATTGCGCTGGCCATCAGTACGATCCTGAATGCGGTGTACTTCATGAAGACGGTGATTCGGCTCTATACGCCGGTGAAGGATGGGGAGAAAAAGGCCGGATACGGTACCATCACGGTAAGGCAGCAGCCGGTAAAGGCCGTAGCGCTGATCCTGTTTATTCTGCTGAATGTAATCCTGGGGCTGAATGCAGAGCCGGTGATCGGGCTGATCCGTACGGGGTTGGAGATGTTTTCCTAGATAGTAAGGGCGCCGTGTGCGGCGACTGGAGGTGTGAAAGATATATGAGTGATCTGTGGATCTTGAGTCCTGTTCTGCTGACCCTGGGCGTGGGGATATTTCTGCTGGTGTGGTCTTTTGCGGAGCATATACTGGCAGCAAAGGCTTTCCGCCCGGCGGAGCCTGCAGCAGGCAGCAAGCCGGAAAAAGAAGCGGGCCTGAAGACGGTGCATGGGCTGGCTGTGGGAACACTGCTGGCAGCGGCGGTGCTGACCCTGGGGGCGGCCTGGAGTGGTGACAGAAGTGTCACATTATTTTATCTGATGAAAGACATCCCCATTTATTTTCATATTGATGATATCAGCAGATGGTTTGTGACCGTGGTAACGGTGATCTGGGTGCTGGTGGGGATCTACAGCACGGTATATATGCAGCATGAGGGCGAGGAAAAGCGGTTCTTCGGATTCTATCTGCTGGTCTACGGCGTGCTGGTCTGCCTGGATTTTTCCGGTAATCTGGTGACCATGTACCTGTTTTATGAGTTAATGACACTTGCGTCATTCCCACTGGTGCTGCACAACGGCAGCCGGGAGGCCATTATGGCGGCGCTGAAATATCTGTTTTATTCCCTGTGCGGTGCGTACATGGGGCTGTTCGGCATTTATTTTCTGTATCGGTACTGCAGCAGCCTGACCTTTATGCCCGGAGGAACCTTAAGTCCCGAAGCGGTAAGCGGGCAGGCAGGGATCCTGCCGGTGGCGGTTCTGCTGATGCTCATCGGATTTGGGGCAAAGGCGGGGATGTTTCCCCTTCATGCCTGGCTGCCCACCGCCCATCCGGTGGCGCCCTCTCCGGCGTCGGCGGCGTTGTCCGGCATCATTGTAAAGTCCGGCGTGCTGGCCATCATCCGGGTGGTGTACTACATCGTGGGGCCGGATTTTCTCCGGGGCACCTGGGTGCAGTACACCTGGATGGCGCTGACGCTGGTGACGGTCTTTATGGGTTCGCTGCTGGCTTACCGGGAACCGGTGCTGAAAAAGCGGCTGGCCTATTCTACGGTAAGCCAGGTATCCTATATCCTGTTTGGCCTGGCGGTGCTGTCCCCGGCGGGATTTACCGGGGCGCTGCTGCATGTGGCTTTTCATGCGGTGGTGAAATGCGGGCTGTTTCTGACGGCGGGAATCTTCCTGTTCTGCTGCGGCAAGACCCGGGTAGATCAGCTGGCGGGCATAGGGCGCAGGATGCCGGCGGTGCTGTGGTGTTATACCCTATTTGCGCTGGCCCTGATCGGAATTCCGCCCACCAGCGGTTTTGTGAGCAAATGGTATCTGGCGCAGGGGGCTCTGCATGCAGATATCGGCGTATGGAGTTATGTGGGTCCGGCGGTGCTGCTGGTCAGCGCCCTGCTGACAGCCGGATATCTGCTGCCCATCACAATGAAGGGCTTTTTCCCGGGACAGGAGGAGAGCTCCGGGAGTGCGGAGGATACGGAGCAGAAACAGCGGGTACAGGCGGATACCGCTGGGGCAGCAAAGCGGCAGGAGCCTAAGGCCGCCATGCTGGTTCCGCTTCTGATTCTGGCTGCGCTGGCACTGGGCATGGGCTTGCTGCCGGGGGTTTTCACGGATTTTGCCGGCGGTATCGCCGCTCTGGTGATATAGGAATATCCGTGCAGCTGTCAGGTATACAAAATTTCTCATTGGTGCAGTATCGTAAGTCATGCTTACGGGATGCACGAGGAGGTGGATATGCATATTGCAATTATGATTACCGTGGTGCTTCTGCCGATCCTAGGCGGTATTCTGATACCCATGCTGCCCTTTCATAACAGAAAGCAGATGCTGATCTATATTGAAGCTCTGGTGCTGGTCAATTCGGCGCTGATCATTGCCATGCTGCTGGATGAGCCGGAGGAGGCCTTTGTGCTGTTTCGTTTCACCGGGGATCTGCGGGTCAGCTTCCATCTGGATGGTCTGGGAAGAATATTTGCCGCCATGGCGGCGGTGCTCTGGCCTCTGGCAGTGCTGTACTCCTTTGAATATATGAAGCATGAGGGGCATGAAGCCACATTTTTCATGTTCTATGTGATTACCTATGGCATCACACTGGGAGTTGCCATGGCGGACAATATTCTGACCATGTACTTTTTCTTTGAGATGATGAGTCTGGTGACTCTGCCTCTGATCATGCATACCCAGACCCGGGAGGCGGTGCTGGCCAGCCGCAGCTATCTGTACTATATGATCGGCGGTGCGGCTTTTGCCTTTATCGGCATGATCTTTATTCTGGCCTATGGCACCACCTCCACCTTTGTGCCGGGCGGGGTGCTGGATCCGGCAAAGATCGGGGATAAGACCAATATGATGCTCTTTGTCTATGTGCTGTGCTTCCTGGGCTTCAGCGTGAAAACGGCGGTCTGGCCCTTTTCCAGCTGGCTGCCCCGGGCCGGTGTGGCGCCCACGCCGGTGACGGCTCTGCTCCATGCGGTGGCGGTGGTCAATACCGGTGCCTTTGCGGCCATGCGGGTGACCTACTACAGCTTCGGTACGGAGCTGCTGCGGGGGACCTGGGCCCAGAATGTGGTGATGGTGCTGGTGATCTTTACGATTGTATACGGCTGCAGCCGGGCGCTGAAAGAGACCCATCTCAAGCGGCGGCTGGCCTGGTCCACGGTCAGCAACCTGTCCTATATCCTGTTTGGGGTGGTGCTGATGACGCCCCTGGGGCTGGCCGGAGCGCTGTGCCATATGCTGTTTCATTCCTTTATGAAGATCTGCTCCTTCTTCTGTGCGGGAGCGGTGATGTACAAGACGGGACGCAGCTATGTCCATGAACTGGACGGTCTGGGCAGGAGGATGCCGAAGGTGTTTGTGATCTTTACGATCTCGGGCATGGCGCTGATGGGCGTGCCGGGACTGGCCGGATTTGTCAGCAAGTGGCAGCTGGCCCAGGCGGCGGTGGCAAGTGAGAATCCTCTGGCCTGGGTGGGCGTGGGTGCGCTGCTGATTTCGGCGCTGCTGACAGCCATCTATATGCTGACGATCTCGGTACGGGCCTTTTTCCCGGGCAAAGACTTTGATTACAGCAAGGTCGCCGATGCGGAGGATCCCAACTGGCTGATGCTCCTGCCGCTGACCGTGTTTGTCCTTGTGATCGTGCTGTTCGGCCTGCATCCGCAGCCCTTTATCCGGGCGCTGCAGGAGGTGGCGTCTGTAATGACAGTCAGTTAGACGTATCAGACAAAGGAGTATGGAAATGAGTTTAGCGGTTTTAGTTTTTTTGCCCTTTGTGATGGGGCTGGTGGTATATGGAGCAGGCGCAGCGGCTGA
>JAGANP010000291.1 GCA_017624175.1 Lachnospiraceae bacterium
CACTACGACACCAGTTCCTCTCATACCCTGTGCGCACTGGTGGAAAAACTGACCGGCCGCCCCATGCTGGATTATCTGAAAGACGTGCTGCTGCGGGAGATAGGGTGGAGCGAGGCTTCCTATATGCTCACTGACCCTTTCGGTCATTCTTTGGGCGGCAGCGGTCTCATGGCCACAGCCGAAGATCTGGTGCTGCTGGGACAGCTCCTGCTGCAGGAGGGCCGTTTTCAGGGCAGGCAGCTTCTCCCGAAAGAGCTGCTGGCAGAGGCTCTGTCCTGGCAGAGCGCCACGGCGGTCACCGGCCCCGTCCCCAGTGAGTGCCAGGGCTACGGCTACTTTTTCTGGTGCGGCGAGCATGACGCCCGGGTCTGCTACGGTATGGGAGGCCAGCTGATCCTCTGTTATCCGGCCCAGGAGCTGCTGGTGGTAACCACCGCCGATACGCAGGGAATGAACGGCGCCAACCAGCTGATTTATGACGCCGTACACGAGATTCTGCTGCCAGCACTGCAGGCGGCAGAGGCGGCGTTAAAAGACGACGGTCCGGTGACAGCCCGGAAAACCGAACCGGAGGATCCCGGCAGGGCAGCTCTGCAGCAACGGCTTTCCCGGCTGGCCATTGCACCGGTGCGTCAGGTCTTTGCCCAGGGCTGCAGCCCCAGTCTGCGGGAACCGGACGGACCTGCCGCTTCTTTGGCGGAGACGTCGGCCGGTTTTCTGGATCCCCGCACGGACGGCAGCCGCATCAACGGACAAGTCTACCGGTTCCAGGGGGAAACGCCTTTTACCGACCTGGCCCTGGAGCTGGAGGCGGATTCCGGCACGCTTCACTATACCCTGACTGGTATCCGCTGCCGTCTGCCCTTTGGGCTCTCCCGGGTGGTTCCCGGCCGTTTTCCGATTTATCAGATGTTCTGTGCCTCCAGCGGAATGTGGCTGGATGAACATACTTTCTATATCCGTACCCATCTGCTGGACAGCAGTGTGGGCAGTGTCCATTTTCAGTTGTATTTTGGGGAAGATGACCTGACGGTATTTCTGAAAAAGCAGGAAGAAACCCTGTTTGGGGAGTATTCGGGACATTTATACGGGGTCAGGACATCGTCCTGACCCCAGTTATTAGTTATTGCAGAAATGCCTCTGCAATCCGCATATCCTCAGGTGTTGTCACCTTGATATTTTCATAAGAGGCCGGTACCAGCTTTACCCGGCAGTTCAGCATGGTCTCCGCCACCATGGCGTCATCCGTAATCTGGATCCCCTGCTCCTGCAGACGGGACAGCTGCCCCATAAGCTTCCGGTAGGCCCGGCAGATCAGCTGCGTCTCAAACACCTGAGGGGTCTGCACCATCCAGACGCTGCTGCGGTTGGGCGTCTGCACCGCATAGCCCTCCTGATCCGCAATCTTGATGGTATCCTTTACCGGCATGGCCGCCGCACAGGCGCCGTAGGCATAGGCCGCCGCATAGGTATCCTCCAGAATCTGCCGGGTCAGAAAAGGCCTGGCCCCGTCATGGATAAACACATAACCGTCCCGGTTCGGCGTTTTCATCTCCTCATTCCAGACGGCTTCCAGGGCCCGGGCCACCGAGGCATAGCGCTCCTGTCCCCCGGCAATCACCCGATCCACTTTCGCAAAGCCATATTTCTCCACAATCTCCTGCTGCATGCGGGAAATATCCCCCGCTCCCGTCACCAGGAGGCAGTCGTCTATGATTTCTGACTGTTCCACCGCCTGCAGGGCATACCAGATCAGCGGTTTGCCTCTCAGTTCCATAAACTGTTTCGGCACGTCGCTGTGCATTCTGCTGCCGCTGCCCGCCGCCAGGACAATGGCGGTGCATCTCTTTTTCTCCATATTGCAGTCCCTCCTGTCCGATCCGCTGAACCGGTAAGCGGAATTATTCCCTGGCTCCCAGCTTCAGATTCGGCACTGCATTCAGATCCAGGCCGCTGCGCACGCCCTTGCAATATTCGTAATATCCCGCCACACCAATCATGGCCGCATTGTCCGTACAGAATACGGGACTGGGATAATAGAAACGGATGTTGTTTTTACTGCAGGCTTCCGCAAAGGCCGCCCGCAGGGAAGAGTTGGAAGCCACCCCTCCGGCAATGGCGAACTTCTCATAACCGTATTCTTTTACCGCATGGAGGGAATGCTCCACCAGCACCTCGATCACCGCTTTCTGAAAAGAGGCCGCCACGTCCGCCTCGCAGACCGGCTCTCCCTTCATCCGGCAGCCGTTCAGATAATTCAGCACTGCGGATTTCAGGCCGCTGAAACTGAAATCATATGCATTTTCCGCCACTTTTGCCCGGGGAAAGGGAATCGCATCGGGATTGCCCTCCTTGGACAGCTTATCGATCTTGGGGCCGCCGGGGTACCCCAGGCCAATGGCACGAGCCACCTTGTCAAAAGCCTCCCCCGCCGCATCATCCCTGGTCTGTCCGATGATTTCATATTCCCCGTAGTCCTTTACCACCACCAGATGGGAGTGACCGCCGGATACCACCAGGCACACATAGGGAGGCTCCAGTTCTTTATTTTCAATATAATTGGCGCTGATATGTCCCTCGATATGGTGCACGCCGATCAGCGGAATCCCTGTGGCAAAGCTGATGGCCTTTGCCGCCGATACACCCACCAGCAGCGCCCCCACCAGCCCGGGGCCATAGGTCACAGCAATGGCATCCATCTGTTTCAGGTTAAGTCCCGCCTCTTCCAGAGCCGCCTCAATGACCTGATTGATCTTCTCAATATGCTTGCGGGAGGCAATCTCCGGCACCACGCCGCCGTACAAAGTATGAAGTGCTATCTGCGTGGAGATCACGTTGGATAACACTTCCCTACCGTTTTTCACCACCGAAGCTGCCGTCTCATCACAGGAGCTTTCGATGGCCAATATGTAAATATCCTTATCCTGTTCCATTCTCCAAATCCTTTCTCACAGCTCCGGAACCTCTGCCGGTCCCAAGGCATGACCTACGATTCCCCCTCCGGCTGATCCGCCAGCTCCCAGCCGTAAATCTTCCAGTGGCCGTCCGCATCCCTGCGCAGCAGATACACCTCCGAGGTATAGGTACTGTCCTTTCCCTGCAGGATATTATAGCCGCAGCGGATTCTGGCAAACTGATATCCGTCCTCGGTAAACTCATCCACATCCGTGCTGGATGCCAGGGAGATGCTGCTGATCTTCCGGCTATTGTCCCGGAAATCCTGAATTTCGGCCTGAAGCTTTAAAATATGGGTATCCCATGGATTATAGTCCAGCAGCTCCTGATCGTAAAGCTCCCGGGTCTTACGTGCCAGCGCCTCGATCTCTTCCCCGCTGCACGCTTCATTATAGAAGCACTTTATAATCTCGTTGTAGTAGCGGATCACTTCCTTGGGGGTGGGGGGATAATTGTTTTCCAG
>JAGANP010000292.1 GCA_017624175.1 Lachnospiraceae bacterium
TGGACTTATATATAAAAATTCTTTCGTTAAGTCCACTTTTTCCCGTTTATTCCATGAATTTGAGCCTTTGCAGCAGGTAAAGTGGACTCATATATTAAATTTGTTTTCCGAGGATCACTTTTTGAAGAAAAAAGTGGACTTCCTTGTGGATTATTTTCATATAGGTCCACTTCTGCCTTGCACACATACAAAAGAGGAACATTTAGTGGACCGGAGCAGGGCAAAAAAAGATAGTGGTCCATTTTCGGAAAGTGTCCCTTGCCCCTTCCTGTGAGCAAAGGGCTGAACTGTTACTATTATTCGTGTAAGATGATGTAAATCTAAAAGAAAAAATGTTACTATTTTAAGACAGCAGCCAATCAATCAGGTACAGCGATTTGATCCCCTCATAGGAATGGATGAAATTTCTGTCCATTGACAATACGATTTTTTCATAGTTGTCGGGTATCATGCGCAGAGGTCTGAGCTCCCGCTCCCGAGTTTCCGGCGCCAGCATGCTTTCTGTGACCTGAATATATAGTTTGTCATTGGGCTTTTCTGCTACAAAATCTACTTCTGTTTCCCCAACCTTTCCGATATAGACACGGTAATCTCGGCGAAGCAGTTCCAGATATACAATGTTTTCAATAATATGGCCACGGTCTGCATCACGATAACCAAGCAGCATATTGCGGAAACCCATATCAATGATATAATTTTTTTCAAGTGTTTTCAGCAGCTGCTTACCTTTTACATCATATCGGCCTACGGAGTAGATAATGAATGCACTGCGCAGCATGGAAATATATTTATCCACGGTTTTACCGGCTACATTTTTCCCTTTTCTGTTTTGAATAGCTCCTTCGTTAGATAGAACATTGCCGATGCTGTTTGGAGAGGTGATGCTGCCGATATTGGAGCAAAGAAACAGCATGATTTTCTGAAGCATACCCTGATCGGCCTGATTATTGCGCTGAAGGATATCTCGCAATACTACAGTAGAGTAGATGCCTTCCAGCGCCTGATTGCTTCTTACTTCGTTGAAACGGTATTCTCTGAGGATCGGCATACCGCCAAATTGCAGGTATTTCTGGAACTTTTCTTCCATCGTGATGGAAGGGCCAAATTCATAGAAAGTCAGAAATTCCTTGAAAGATAAAGGAAGCATGCGGATTTCAACGTATCTGCCGGAAAGAAGAGTGGAGAACTCTGCGGACAGTAAGTAGGCGTTGGAGCCCGTGATGTAAATATCCACATCGAAGTCAAGACGGAAAGACTCGATGGCTTTTTCCCAATGTTCTACAGCCTGAAGTTCATCAAAAATCAGATATGTCTTTCCGGTCTCGGGAATGCGCTCGCTGACATAGTCGTAGAAAGAAAGGTAGTCAGAGAGATCACGGTAACGAAGAGATTCCAGATTCATATGAATAATATGGGAAGCGGATATGCCGTTATCCGACAGATACTGATGAAACAGGTCAAGCAGGGACGATTTTCCGCATCTGCGAATGCCCGTGACAATCTTGACCAAATCTACGTCTTTGTTCTGTATCAGCTGATTTAAATATTCAGGGCAATTAATCAGTTTTTCCATAAAGTGCCTCCTAAACGTCTTATCTTTATTATATCCAAAAATATAAAAAAAACAATAGTTTTGGACTTGGAAGTCTGAAACTTTTAAAATAAGAATATTTTTTGACAAATAAGGACTAAAATCATGTAAAATAAAAGAGAAGGGCAGGCAACAAACCACCTGCCCTTTCGTGAAGTGTACAGATCATCCCATCGTTTACTGGCAGTCACAGCCGCAGTCGCAGTCGGGCGCAGATACCGGAGTACCTTCACAGTCCTTGCAGCGGTCAAAGCCGGGATTGAAAGCGTAGAAGTTGCGGCTGTCCAGGTGATCCTGGGTGATGCGCAGGGCTTCACCGAAGCGCTGGAAGTGAATGATCTCCCGCTGGCACAGGAACTTGATGGGCTCGCATACATCGGGATCGTCCACCAGCCGCAGGATATTGTCATAGGTGCTGCGGGCTTTCTGTTCCGCCGCCATATCCTCGAACAGATCCGTGATGATATCTCCCTTGGACTGAAACTCGCAGGCGTTAAAAGGGATGCCGCCTGCCGCCTGGGGCCAGATGCCCAGAGTATGGTCCACATAATACTTATCAAAGCCGCTGGACTCAATCTCCTCCATGGACAGATTGCGGGTCAGCTGGAAGACGATAGCGCCGATCATCTCCAGATGAGCCAGCTCCTCGGTGCCGATATCGTTTAAAAGCCCCGCCACCTCTTTATAGGGAGTGGCGAATTTCTGGGACAGATACCGCATACTTGCCGCCAGCTCGCCGTCAGGGCCGCCGAACTGGGAGATAATCGTCTGTGCCAGTTGGGCATTGGGGGTCTTGATATTTACAGGGAACTGCAGTCTTCGTTCATAATTCCACATCGCTTAACACGCTCCTTCCCACGGAAGAGGAGCATCGCCCCATCTCCATTCTTTATTGGATTCCGCCAGATCCTTTGTCAGAGGAAAATATCTCATGGAAAAGTCCCTGGTCATCTTATTCTTGATCCGGGCATAGTGGTTAAAATATTCCATGGCTTCCTGGTCGTAGGGGTGGGTATCCAGATACAGGGCCAGATCCACCAGCACAAAATCCACGATATGGATATCGTTCAGCATACGCATTCCTTCCTGACTCATCATCGCACGCATCTCCTTCCTGTAAAGGGTTTATTCAGTTCGGGGAAAATGGTTCCGTTGCGGAAGCCTTCTTCCAGATTGTCGTATATTCTGTCAAACTGCTGCCAGGGCACATAGGCCATGCCAACCGGGAATTTATCGCAGTTGCTGTCAAAGCCGGGTTCTTTCATGCTGCTCCTTTCATATCCTGAGAAATTGGTTAGTATTATAGTATGATGGAGGGAGAAATCTGTGAAAAAAAGCGGAATCAGCAGATTGAGCAGGAAAAATGATGCCGCAGAAATATTTTTTTGCAATTTACCTCTTTTGAGTGTCTGAAAAAGGTGTTATACTAGAGCAAAAGAAGCGGATGAGGAGGCTTATTGTGATGAGTGAGACAAAACAGGTAAACGGCAGTATCTGGCACAGCATCAGCACCAGCAGGGTGAAGCCCACGGATTTTATCTGTGTGATCGAGATTTCCAAGGGCAGCAGAAATAAGTATGAGTTGGACAAGGAGACAGGCTTTCTGATATTGGATCGGATCCTGTATACCTCCACCCATTATCCGGCAAATTATGGTTTTATTCCCCGGACCTACGGTGATGACGGCGATCCGCTGGACGTGCTGCTGCTTTGCTCCGAGCCGGTGCAGCCCATGACGCTGGTGCGGGCATACCCCATCGGTGTGATCTCCATGCTGGACAACGGCAAGAATGATGAGAAGATCATTGCGGTGCCCTTTGATGATCCGAATTATAACTGCTATCATGATATTTCTGAACTGCCTCCTCATGTGGTGGAGGAGATGGAACATTTCTTTACCGTGTATAAGTCCCTGGAGAATAAGACTACTGCGGTAAATGAAAAGGGAAATCGGGAAGAAGCGATCCGGGTCATTGAAAACTGCCTGAATAATTATATTGAAACTTTTGTAAAAGGCTGGTAGACAGATGCAGCATGCAGACGGCCTATCCGGTATGTGCCGGATAGGCCTTTTGTGTGTCCGGAAAGCATACCGCAACCCCAGGTTGCAACCGCCCCTAAAAAACCCCTAAAAAAGCACGCTTCGGTTGGTTTTCATTTATCGGGGGTAATGATATAATGAGCAGGAAATGAATACAGGAGGAAGAAGCAATAATGAACTTTGCAGAGAAAATTTATGCACTTCGTACGCAGGCCGGTATGTCCCAGGCGTCCCTTGCAGAGCTCCTGCAGGTCAGCAGACAGACTGTATCCAAATGGGAACTGGGCACATCCTACCCCGAGATTGACAAGCTGGTGGCAATCAGCGATCTGTTTCATGTGACCACGGACTATCTGCTGAAGAATCAGAATATCCGGTCAGAGGATACCCAGCTGGACCGGCTGGTACTGCAGTTTCTGGGATATGCCCAGGACATGGACGGCATATCCAGAGATCTGGTCAGCATCATGCGGGACGGTATTATTGATGAGGAAGAGCGGCTGCGGATGAACAGTATCGTCAGTACACTGAATGAGGTGGCAAGGATGATCGAGGAGATCAAAGCGGCGCTTCAATACGGCGGAAAATAAAAAATAGGAAAAAGGAAAGGTGCCAAAAGGCGCCTTTTTTCGTGCGCATTTTTATTGACGGAGAGACGGCGGGGGACTATAATGAGTTTGCTTGTTGATAAGAATTATCAATAAAGAATATTCATAATGCATTACAGAAGAAAGCGGGATGGAACATGACATTATATGAAGCATGTAAGGATCGGGAATATACCGTAGAAGGGCTGTATGTGGAGGAGGCTGTGACCAGGCGGCTGCAGGCGCTGGGACTTAACGACGGCACCAGAATACGGGTGCTGAACCGCAAAAAAAGGGGCGCACTGATCATCCAGGTGCGGGGCACCCGGCTGGCCCTGGGCAGGCATCTGTCTGCTAATATTGAGGTAAAGGAATACATTCCGAAGACAGGAGAGTGAAAATAATGGAGAATCAAAAGCATATTCATGTGGCCTGTGTGGGCAACCCCAACTGCGGGAAGACCACCCTGTTCAATGCCCTGACAGGCTCGAAACTGAAAGTGGCTAACTGGCCCGGCGTCACTGTGGAGCGGGTGGAGGGGGAGACCAGCTATGAGGATATGAAAATCACCCTGATCGACACGCCGGGCATCTATTCCCTGACCTGCTATACCATCGAAGAAAAGGTTACCCGCAAGTGCGTCATGGACGATGGGATCGATGTCATCATCAATATTGTGGACGCCTCCTCCCTGGAGCGCAATCTGTACCTGACCCTGCAGCTGCTGGAGCTGGGAAAGCCGGTGGTGCTGGCGCTGAATATGATGGATATTGTCAAGGAGAGGGGAATGGAGATCGATCTGCACCGGCTGCCGGAGCTGCTGGGCGGGATTCCGGTGGTGCCGGTATCGGCGGCAAAGCGCACGGGTCTGGATATTCTGCTCCATGCGGTGGTTCATCATTATGAGGAGGGAGCGGAGGAGTACATCCTGCAGTACCCGGAGGAGATCGAGAATAAGATCGCCAAGCTGTCCGTCATGATGCAGGCCCATTATCCCACCCATTCCTCCGTCAGATGGCATGCGATCAAGCTTCTGGAGGATGATGAGGAGGTAAGGGAGGAGCATCCGATCCAGACTGCGAATATTGTGGACCGCAGCTATGAGAAAGAGATTATTCAGTGTAAATATGCCTATATTGAGCATGTGGTGGCGGAGACCCTGTTTCACAAGGAGAAAAAGGCGGCGACCACGGACCGGGCGGACCGCCTGCTGACCCACCCGGTGCTGGGGCTGCCCATATTTCTGCTGATCATGGGCCTGGTGTTTTTCCTGACCTTTACCGTGGGGGATCTGCTGAAGGGCGTATTTGAGGAAGCCCTGGATCTGTTCTCCGGTGGGGTGAGCAGTCTGCTGACCGGCTTGCATGTGTATGACTGGCTGCAATCTCTGATCGTGGACGGCATCATTGCCGGAGTGGGCGGTATCCTGACCTTCCTGCCCAATATTTTCATCCTGTTTCTGGCTCTGGCGGTGCTGGAGGACAGCGGCTATATGTCCCGTGTGGCCTATGTCATGGATTCGATCATGGGCAAGGTGGGCTTATCCGGCAAGGCTTTTCTGCCTATGATCCTGGGATTCGGCTGCAGCGTTCCGGCCATCATGGCTACCCGGGCACTGGAGACGGAGCATGACAGGCGCAAGACCATGCTGGTGACGCCCTTTATGTCCTGCTCGGCCCGGCTGCCCATCTATGTGCTGTTTTCCGGCATGTTTTTCCCGAATTGTGCGGGGCCGGTGGCCTTTTCCCTGTATGTGGTGGGCATGGCGGTGGCTATTATTTCCGCCATGGTCATGAACCGGCTGGAGAAGGGAAAAGTCAACGACTCCCTGCTGATCGAGCTGCCGGAGTATAAGCGCCCCAATGCCCGCACGATCCGTATCTATGTCTGGAATAAGATAAAGGATTATCTGTCCAAGGCCGGAACCACCATATTTCTGGCTTCCGTTGTGATCTGGTTTGTGCTGAACTTCGGGGCAAACGGCATGGTGGACAGTCCGGCGGACAGCTTCGGCGCCGTGATCGGACGGCTGCTGGTGCCCGTACTGGCTCCGGCCGGTCTGGGCATGTGGCAGATCGGAGTGGCTCTTCTGTCCGGCATCTCCGCCAAAGAGGTGGTGGTGTCCAGCTTTGCTGTGCTTTTTGGGGTGTCGAATGCCAATTCCGCAGCGGGCATGGAGACCATCGTTGCCAACGTGCAGGCTGCTTATCCGGGCTTTGGCCCCTTAAATGCCTACTGCCTGATGCTGTTCTGCCTGCTGTATGTTCCCTGCGTGGCTACGGTGGCCACCGTGAAAAAGGAGAGCGGTTCCTGGGCCTTTACGCTGAAGATGGTGGCCTTTGAACTGATACTGGCCTGGGTGGTGACTACGCTGGTCTATCAGATCGGCAGCTTGATTTTACACTAAGAAGTGCTTGCTTTTGCCGAAATAATGCTTTAATATATCCTTGTGGAAAAAGTAGAGCTTATGACTTAACATACAAGGAGAGAATCGGCTATGAGCAGTATGAGAGGCATTGATACCCCGATCCGTCAGCGCAGGCGCATGATTTTCAGGGAGGTGGCCAATCTGGCCTATAACTCCACGAATCTGAAGGACGATATGGAAGCCCTGCCCTATAAGCTGGTGGATTATGAAGAATCGGAGTATTGGGAGAGCGTATACCGGGAGAGAGCGATTATCCGGGAGAGAATCCGTCTGGCCATGGGCATGAGCCTGCGGCCGGAGAACCGCAATCGTCCCGGCCATCTGACCGAGGGTGTGGAGGAGAGCAATATTGATGAAAAATATTATGAACCCCCTCTGATGCAGGTGATTCCGTCGGCCTGCAACGCCTGTCCGGAAAACAGGTACGAGGTGACCAATACCTGCATGGGCTGTGTGGCCCATCCCTGTCAGCTGGTGTGCCCGAGAGGAGCCATCCATTTTGAAAAGGGCAAGTCGGTGATCGATCAGGAAAAATGTATTAAATGCGGTAAATGTAAGGATATCTGTCCCTATGACGCCATCACCCATAAGGAACGCCCCTGCAAGGCGGCCTGCGGCCTGGGAGCCATCAAGAGCGACGCCCACGGCAGGGCGGTAATCGACAATGAGATGTGCGTATCCTGCGGCCAGTGCATGGTCAGCTGCCCCTTTGGTGCGGTGGCGGACAAATCCCA
>JAGANP010000293.1 GCA_017624175.1 Lachnospiraceae bacterium
AACAGATCATACATGCTCTTTTTGTGTTCCCTCTGGGAGAGGAAAAGCAGTTCAAAGAGATGGCACTCTTCCCGGGCAAAGGCAATATAGGCCATTCCCAGATTCACAAAGGGGGTATGAGCCATCCGGGGATAGAGGCTGTAATAATCCTGAAAGAATACTGCCGCTTTTTCATAGACCGCATCCCACAGCTCCTCCATATTCTTATATACCCGGAAGATCGGCTGCGTGGAACAGCCCACTCTTGCCGCCACTTTCCGGGCGGTCACACTGGCAAAGCCCTCCTCCCGGGTCATGGCAAATGCCGTATCCAATATCTGTTCTATGGTAATACTTTCTTTTCTGGGCATATCTGTTCTCCTGCTGTTTGAAAAACCATATCATATAACACTCGTTATCTTACAGGATTCCAAGGCTTTTGTCAAGCCCGGAGCGCTGCCTCCTCTTTGCCCTCCTTATCCGCTATGTCCTGAGTGCTTTCCTTATATTTTTTCTCCGCATTTCCTCCAGCCTTTCATAGATTTCCATTTCTTCCTGGGAAAAGCCCTCATACTGGATCTGCTCAAAATCGCAAAGCACAAACAGGATCTCTGACAGGATATTTTCCGCCTCCTGTGTCACCATATATTCCTTGATATCCGCCTTTCTTCCGTTCTCCTGCTGCTTCTCCCTGGTGCCCCGTTTCGCCCTGGCCCTATCCTTTTCTTCCTCCTGCACCGTAAGCATCTCCCGGGCCTGCATCCTCTGAATACTCCCGGATAACTGTCTTCTGGAAATATTTAAAATATCGGCCATCTCTTTTAACGTACAGTTCTCATGGGGCTGGCTCAGGAAATACAGCACCTTTACATCCATCGTGGTCAGATCGTTTCTCAAGGCCACAATATCAAATAGTTTCTCCTGTAATTTTCTTTCCCGGTAAAGATCAAAGAAGATTCCCTCGCCCTCCTGCACGCTCTCACTGACATTCGTCCTCTCGTCACCGAGTCTGTAATTTCCCATTAAGCTCAGCGGCAGTACACTTCCATCGCTGGCGGCATCAAACAGGAAACGATAGATCCGGCCTCTTCTCTTTTCATAATCCTCCTCACCCAGAACGTCCTTATAAAAGCTGTTATAATAGGTAAAAACGTTCAGTTTCATCTGAATCGTCTTTTTCATGCTGAGCCCCTGGGACACCAGAGAATCCTTTGTCTTCACATAATAATATACCGGAACCTTCAGCGCATAGACCGTATGGATATGCCGGACATATTCCATATTGAACATAAAGTCTTCGCACCAGCTGACAGCCGTGTCCATCCTTATATGGTACTCCTCTATAATGGACCGTTTATAGAATTTATTCCAAAGGACACCATAATAAAAATCTGCGGGTTTCTGCATCATGCTTGCAGCATAGCCCATTCTGTCCATCAGACCGTCCTTTTCAATATCCCCCTTCTGTGCAACACGTTCTCCGATCACCCGGTAAAAGTCGGCAATCACCATATCACATGAGTGCTCTGTCACAGTGCACACGAAAAACTCCGTGGCACCCGAAGCCAGCCAGTCGTCGCTGTCTGCAAATTGCAGATATTCGCCACCGGCCATGGCGATTCCCTGATTGCGTGTGTCGGAAACCCCGGTATTTTCTTTGTGCAGTACCCGTATCCGCTGATCCTTTTCTGCGAAAGCATCACAGATCCTCCCGGAAGCATCTGTGCTTCCGTCATCCAAAAGCAGCAGTTCAAAATCCTTATAAGACTGATTCAGTATACTGTTTATACATCTCTCGATGGTCTTCTCTGCATTGTAAACCGGCACAATAATACTCACCATTGGCATTTTCTCTAAGTCTCCCTGTAAATTCCTTTATACTGTTTAATATATTTTCTAAAATTAATGATCCGTCTTAACCTCCATGTAACCCCTGCTGTGCTCAGGCTTTGAAAAGGCTCCGGTTCATGCCAAACCGGAGCCTTTTATGTCTAATCCTTTATCAAAATCCTTATACCGGATATGCGCCGTTCTTGGTATCGGCCTGGGTCATATCCACTTTCTCCTGCTGCGCCTGGCGGTATTTGAAGAATTCGGTAGCCACCTGAGGGAACAGTGCATAGGACAGCACATCCTCGTCCTGCTGCTTCCATTCTTTTATCTCGCTCTCCAGCTTATCCATCTCGTTGCCCAGAGTGTCGGCAAAACGTCCGGTCAGCCTGGTCTCGCCGGGAATAACCTTGTCGATAACCTCCTGGCTCATGGGCTTAACG
Source organism: Lachnospiraceae bacterium (assembly GCA_017624175.1). Lineage (GTDB taxonomy): Bacteria > Bacillota > Clostridia > Lachnospirales > Lachnospiraceae > Acetatifactor. The sequence continues at coordinate 2,253 of JAGANP010000293.1, forward strand.
GTCTGGCCGTATTCGCCTCTCAGCACTGCCTTGGTCTCCTTGGTTGCCATCTTATATCTCTCACCCATCAGCACGTTAAACACTGCCTGGGTACCCACGATCTGGGAGGAAGGAGTCACCAGAGGGGGCTCGCCCAGATCCTTACGCACCTGAGGGATCTCCTTGAGCACATCATAGTACTTATCCTCTGCATTCTGCTCCTTTAACTGGCTCACCATGTTGGACAGCATACCGCCGGGTACCTGATACAGCAGGGTCTTGATATCCACACCCATCACCTTGGGATTGAGCAGGCCGTTCTTCAAGCACTCATCCCGGTAAGGACGGAAGTAATCTGCGATCTCCGCCAGCAGATTCTGATCAAAACCGGTATCATAGGGAGTGCCTCTGAAGGTCTCCACCATGACCTCCGTAGCAGGCTGGGAAGTACCCATTGCGAAAGGACTCATGGCGGTATCAATCACATCCACACCGGCCTCTACAGCTTTCAGGTAAGTCATACTTGCCACACCGGAGGTATAGTGGGTATGCAGCTGGATGGGAAGCTTGGTGTTCTCTTTCATGGCTGCAATCAGCTCGGATGCCTTGTAAGGCACCAGCAGGCCTGCCATATCCTTGATACAGATGGAATCCGCACCCATCTCCTCGATCTTCTTGGCCATATCTGCCCAGTACTCCAGAGTATAGGCATCACCCAGGGTATAGGAAAGAGCTACCTGTGCATGGCCTCTGCCTTCCTGCTGCTTCATCTTGTTGGTGGCATCTACTGCCTCCTGCAGATTGGGCAGATAGTTCAGGCAGTCGAAAATACGGATGATATCAATACCGTTGGCGATGGATTTCTGTACGAATGCATCTACCACATCATCTGCATAGGGTCTGTAACCTAAAATATTCTGACCGCGGAAAAGCATCTGCAGCTTGGTCTTCTTGAAACCGTCACGGAGCTTGCGCAGTCTGTCCCAGGGGTCTTCCTTCAGGAATCTTAAGGATGCATCAAAGGTTGCACCGCCCCAGCACTCTACAGAGTGATAGCCGACCTGGTCCATCTTCTCCACAATGGGAAGCATGAACTCGGTGGGCATTCTGGTTGCAATCAGAGACTGATGGGCATCACGCAGTATGGTTTCCGTAATTTTAATCGGCTTTTTTACTTGTTCTGACATTCACGTGTCCTCCTATTTTTAGTTCCGTAACTGGCTTTCCAGTACCATCCACGGATTTCATTTTTTAGAATACTCCAAAGATTGCCATAAAGGTTCCGGCTGCAACGGCGGTACCGATAACACCGGCCACGTTGGGTCCCATAGCGTGCATCAGCAGGAAATTGGTGGGATCTGCTTCCGCACCTACCTTCTGGGATACACGGGCCGCCATGGGCACTGCGGATACACCGGCAGAACCGATCAGCGGATTTACCTTGCCCTTGGTGGCAATACACATCAGCTTACCGAACAGCACGCCCGCCGCCGTACCGAAGGCAAAGGCGATCAGACCCAGAATAACGATCTTGATGGTATCCCAGTTCAGGAACGCTTCTGCACTGGTGGTAGCGCCTACGGAAGTACCCAGCAGGATAACCACGATGTACATCAGGGCATTGGAAGCCGTATCGGTCAGCTGTCTCACCACGCCGGACTCTCTGAACAGGTTACCCAGCATCAGCATACCAACCAGGGGAGCCGTGGTGGGCAGGATCAGACATACCACAATGGTAACGATGATCGGGAAAAGGATCTTTTCCAGCTTGGTTACCGGACGAAGCTGATCCATCTTGATCTTTCTCTCTTTCTCCGTGGTCAGCAGCCTCATGATGGGGGGCTGAATAATAGGTACCAGGGACATATACGAATATGCCGCCACGGCAATCGGGCCCATGATGGCCGTCTGTCCCAGCTTACCGGCCAGGAAAATAGACGTAGGACCGTCTGCGCCGCCGATAATGGAGATTGCTGCCGCCGCCTTATCGTTGAAGCCCATAAGGATAGCTCCGAAATAAGCCATGAAAATACCGAACTGTGCCGCAGCACCCAGCAGAAAACTCTTGGGATTGGCGATCAGGGGACCGAAATCGGTCATGGCGCCCACGCCCATAAAGATCAGGGACGGCAGGATCGCCCATTCATCCAGCAGATAGAAATAATACAGTAAGCCGCCTGCCCCGGTGGTAGATTCCTCAATGGGCAGCATAATATCGGGATAGATATTCACCAGCAGCATACCGAATGCTATCGGGGTGAGCAGTAACGGCTCAAACCCGTGACGGATAGCTAAGTAAAGAAAAACACACGCAACTGCAATCATCGCATAGTTTCCCACGGTCAGGTTAAAAAACGCTGTCTGGTGGATCAGATTGCTTAGCGTATTGGCTATATACTCCATGTGTTGACCTCCTGTTGTGATTCATTTCCTCTGAAAAGCACGAAATGTTAGTTCATGGTAGCCAGTACAGCACCGGCCTCCACTGCATCGCCCACGGCTACGTCAATGCTTGCCACAGTGCCGTCCTGGGGTGCAACAACAGGGATCTCCATCTTCATAGCTTCCAGAATCACCACGGGATCTCCGGCTTTCACAGCCTGTCCCACCTTAGCCTCTACCTTGAACACCTTACCGGCTGCACCGGCCTCAATCTTCACGCTGCCTGCGCCGCCTGCTGCCTTGGGCGCTGCTGCAGGAGCCTTGGGTGCTGCCTTGGGCGCTGCGGGAGCAGCTACAGGAGCGGCTGTGGATGCTCCCTCTTCTACTACTACGTCATATACGTTGCCATTTACGGTAATGGTATAGTTTTTCATATCTGTTTCCTCCATTTTTATGCTCTTCTTACTCTGTTTGCTTTACGAATGCTTCTCACCACGAAACCGTCAGCAGAAGCGGCTCCCTCACTGGCAGCAATCGCCGCTGCGATCACGGCCACCAGTTCCAGGTCATCGGACAGATCAGCGCTTTCTTCCATTTCCACGATCTGTGCAATGGTATTGTCGATACTCCCGTTTTCTTTCTTCCTTGCCTTTCTCTGCGCCACTTTATCCTGAATGATCGGAATAAACCGGAACAGGGAAATAATGAAAATGATCAGGATCAGGACGGCAAATACTGTACCCATACCGATCACAGTATTCAGGGCTGCTGTCGCCATTTTATCCCCCAGATCACTTTCGCAGGCTGTCAGACCAAAGGCACAGGCTATCGTACAGATGATTGCTGATAATTTCTTCATACTAAACATCCTTTCTATACAGTTCCATGCTTCTTTGCCGGACGGTCTTCGCTCTTTGTGCATAACATCTCGAAAGCACCGATCACATATTTTCTGGTATCTGCTGCTTCCACGATCTGATCCACATATCCTCTCTTTGCTGCGCTGGAGGCACTGGTCTGCAATGCTGCATACTCGGCAGCCTTGGCGTCGATTACCTCTGCTCCCTGTCCGTCATACATGATCTTTGCTGCCAGCTTGGCATCCATGGTGCCGATCTGTGCATCAGGCCATGCCAGGGTCAGATCTGCGCCGATGGCCTTGGAATTCATTGCCACATAAGCAGTACCATAAGCCTTGTCCAGGATCAGGTTTACTTTCGGAACTGTTGCATTGGCAAAAGCGTATGTAAGCTTGGCTGCTGCTCTGGCGATGGTTTTCTCGGAGCCCATGGTTGCCTCATAGCCCTTTACATTGGTCAGGGACAGCACCGGAATATTGAAGCTGTCACAGAAATTGATAAAGTCCGCTGCTTTTTCACAGCCCTGAGGGGTGAGTACGGCATCCATCTTCTCTGCCGTCTTGCCCTCCTCATCATATACCTCACTGCGGTTGGCTACGCAGCCGATGGTTGCGCCGTTTAACTTGATAAAGCCGGTCACCATCTCCTTAGCATAACCGGATTTTACCTCCAGGAAATCGTTGCTGTCTGCCAGAATGGCCAGGAACACAGAAGTATCTCCCACACAGCCTGCCAGCTCTGCGGTGGCTCTGTTTAAATCATCGCTGCACTCGTCCACAGCTGCTTCCTGATTGTTAGAGGGCAGGAAGCTTACCAGCTTTCTGATGCCTGCCAGAACGGCATCCTCATCGCCGGTCACATCCACTATACCGCTCTCCTTAGCCTGGAACTCTGCGGAAGAAGAATCACACTTGGTGATCACATTACCGTCCAGGGCGTTGGGTGCATTCACAAACAGTTTGGCGCTCTTCTCTTCCATAAAGGTAAAGTCGGTCATGGTGGGGAACAGTCCCAGACCGCCGCCGCAGGTACCGAAGATCGCTGTGATCTGAGGGATCACGCCTGAAGCCAGGGTTTGCTTCAAATAGATCTCACCGAATGCATTCAGCGCATCCGTAGCCTCCTGCAGACGAAGACCTGCGGAATCAATCAGTCCGATCACAGGCGCTCCGGTCTTCATGGCCAGATCATACAGACGGACGATCTTCTTTGCGTGCATCTCTCCGACGGTTCCGTTCAGCACGGAAGCATCCTGGCTGTACACATAGACGAGATTGCCGTCTATCACTCCATAGCCGGTGATTACACCGTCTGAAGGAGTTTCATTCTGTTTCAGATTGAAATCCGTTGCTCTGGCAGTAACCAGGGCGCCGATCTCAACGAAACTGTTTGCATCGAGTAAAGCTTCTATTCTTTGACTCGCTTTTGAAGTAGTACTCATGTTTCAGCCCTCCATTTATAATGAATAAATAATAACAAATTCACCAGGGGATATCAAAAAAATCACAAATGCCCCCATGATTAATGTCTTAGCCATTATAACACAAAAAATGCAACTCGCCTAGCACGAATTGCATTTTTTGTAATATTTTTTGTTCGCTTTTTTTGTTCGCCCGCAAATTACAGCTCCCCGATCTGCTCCAGTATCTTTATCAGAGAATCATATGCCAGAGAGAATGCTTCAAAGCCTGTTAGTGTCTTTGATTCCTGAATAGCCGTCTTATGATCGGCAGCCTCCAATGCTGCGAATCCTGCAAAATGAGACAGATGCGGTTCCAGGGATAAGAAACCGGTGTATCCCGCTTGGTATAAGTCTGATAAAATTGCCGCAATATTGCCGTCTCCCATTCCTGCCGGTACAACGCTGCCGTCTTTCATCAGGGCATCCTTTACATGAATGTAGGAAATAAAGGGTTTCAGCAGCTTATAGGCCTCCATTGTATTTTCCCCGGCCTGTACAAAGTTTGCAAAGTCAAAGACAGCCTTGAAGTTTTCGCCATAGAAGGTATCCATCAGTTTTTTGCATGCAGCAGCCTTTTCGCCGTATATCCCTTTTTCATTTTCATGCAGGAGTATGGCATCGTTTGCGGCAGCATAATCAACGAACCGACCTATACGGTCAAAAACAGGCGTTTCATAATCTGCCAGATCACATCCGTCCGGCAGATAAAAACTGAACATACGAAGCTTAGGCGTATTCATCATATGGGCAATTTCTATCGCTCGTTTAAATTGCTCAAAATGAGCATCAAAGTCATCTGTGATGCCGATCTTTCCCAGAGGAGTGCCCAGGGCAGACAGCGTTATATTATTCTCCTCCAGATATTTCTTAATTTCCTTTATCTTTTCCTTGCTGTGGAATATCAGGTTGTCTCCGTCAACACCACGCATTTCAATATGGGCTATTCCCAGTTTTTTTATGGAAGCAACCTGTACCTTTAAGTCCTGGTCAATTTCATCTGCAAAGCCTGTAATCCTCACATTCATAATCCATTCTCCCATCCTGATTTCTTTATTAGTAGGTGCCTGCGGTGTCGAATACAATTCCGGTATCCGTTTTCTTTTTGGATGCGGCACGCTTTTCATTGAGTTTCTTTAAAAACAAATCCTCATCAATCGGAAGACTGACTGTTTCGCCGAGCCAGCTGGAAAGATACATGGCATTTGAGAGCATAAGCGCCCTTATGCCTTCTTCTCCCGATGCAATAAGCGGTGTGCCATGCAGAATGTGATTGGTAGATGCTTTCAGTACCCCCATATGCTGCTCATTTTTACCATCCGTTTCTACTGCAATCGTTGTTGCCTCCGGTTTCTTAAAGCCTTCCGGTTCTGTCATACAGAATTGTCTTTCATTTTCCCTTAATCTGTAAAATGTAAGCCTGTCCTGTTCACATACAAGCTTGCCCATTTCAAATGTAAGCTCAAGGCGGTTCGTACCGGGTGCATCCGCCGTAGAAGTCACAAAAACTCCTGTTGCTCCGTTTTCAAATTCCATGTAGGCAGTTACATCATCTTCCACTTCAATATTGTGCCATTTTGCCTCATGGCAGAAGGCACGCACTTTAACCGGAAGACCGCAGAGCCATTGCAGCAGATCTAACTGATGAGGACATTGATTCAGGAGAACACCGCCGCCCTCACCATCCCAGGTTGCTTTCCAGTCGGCCGCATCATAGTAGCTCTGTGTACGATACCAGTCAGTGATGATCCAGTTCAATCGTTTCAATTCCCCTAATTCACCGCTGGCAATCATTTCATGAAGCTTTCTGTATACACAGTTTGTGCGCCGATTGAACATGATTGCAAAGGTTTTGTCCGACCCTGCAGCGACTTTATTCATTTCCCGGACCTGCTTTGTATACACTCCGGCAGGTTTTTCACTGATTACATGAAGACCATGCTCCAGGGCATAGATCGTAAATTGCGGATGCAGATAATGGGGAGTTGCAATCAGCACCGCATCACAAAGTCCGGAGTCGATAAGCGCTTCGCTGTCTGCGAAAGCAGCAATTTCATCCGACAGATTGGCCTTTGCCCAGTCCAGCCTGCACGGCCTGATATCTGCCACGGCCGTGAGAACCAGATTCGGCACTTCCCCTTTCATAACATGAACTGCATGATTGCTTCCCATACCTCCGATTCCTATGATTCCTAGCCTTACCTGTTCCATATGTAATTTCCTCCTTCCATTTTCCCATCCTTAATATCCGGACAAATCCATTGTAATTCATCGCTTTCAGATGTAATATGTACATATACTACTTGATATATGTCAAAAAGCGACATTTATGGAGGAAAGCGCAGGGAGTGGCTATGAGACAAAATAATATTCATTTTTTCGCCATGAATAAGCCCTATGAGATGTACTACAAAATAGATGTGGCAGCATATCCGGTTGGTGCGCATACTCACAATGTTGCTGAACTATACCTGACTTTAACAGAGCTTCCGGAAGTATTATTAAATGATACCGTTTCCAGAGTGAAATCCGGAAGCTTAATTATTATTCCGCCATTTTGTGTACATCAGCTATATCATGAACAGGGAGTGGAGTATGAGCGCTATATCCTGAATTTGAATATAGAATGGCTTAATTCTGTTTTGTCAGATCATAGCATCAATATAGACTATCTAAAATATGCTGACAAACCCGCTATTATATCTTTGGACGCCCGACAGCAGGCTGCCCTGACGGATAAAATGAATCAGTTCCTATCGGTACAGGCAAAGAATGATCTGGATACGCTGGCGCATTTTTTTGCTGTATTTGGTCTGATAGATTCATTGGTAAGAAGTGTGCAGAAAAATAATACCTTTGAGCAGCCGATAATGACTGAGGCGCAGAAAAAGGTAAATGAAATAATCGCTTATATAAACGAGAATCTGATGAATGGAATTACAGTAGAACAGATCGCAGAGCATTTTTATCTGAACAAAGATTATCTCTCAAGATTGTTCTCCAGGTGTACACACACAACGATCGGCAGATATGTTGCGTTTCAGCGCATCTCAAAAGCTCAGGAATTGTTAAGGGAGGGAAAAACGGTAACTCAGGTACAGGAAATGATGGTGTATTCGAGTTATGCCCATTTTTTCAAAGCCTTTCAAAAAATGACCGGAATCTCTCCGAGTAAATACAGGAAGCCATGATCTGCCTGCACCTTTTGTACCTCTGCGATAAAGTGTTTATTTTACTTTATCGCAGGGATTCTATTTAATTAATTGCGATTTATTTTATAGGGAATTTATATTATAAACAGCTGCAGAATCTGCTCAAAGCACCACCGGTAATCAATCCGCTCTATTGCCCCTGCGGTGACAATATGTTCCTCCCGATAGACCTCTCCCTGAAACAGGTACTGTATGGTGCCCACCTGTTCCCCGGCGGCAACCGGGGCCTGGAGCTGGTTTTCCATATGGCATTCCACCTGAATCTCCTCCCCCTCTTTCAGGAGGAGCCCCCGGATCTCTTCCTGTGTTCCTCCATCTCTTTCAGCTTCCTCACCAGCCATAGAAACCAAGCCGCCATATTCTCCGTCCTCTCCCCGTTCCAGAATTTTAATCGGTACATATGCTGTCTGATCCATTTCCTCCGTCTGTCCTTTTAATACAGGAATCTGTTCCAGCAATGCCTCGTCATAAGCCACTTCATCCAGGGAATGATAGGTGAAATCCTCCAGCCCATAGTTCATCAGCGTTCGGGTATCAATCCATTTGTATCCCTTATTATTGGGCCAGCCGCAAGCCAGCAGCGCCACCACCAGCGTTTTTCCGTCCCGTTCCAGCGCCCCCACGTAGCAATACCCGGCCTTATTGGTGAACCCGGTCTTGCCGCTTATGGCGCCCTCCATCATCTGCAGAAAGGCATTGTGATTGACACAGGAAAAGCTGCGGCCATTGTCAAGGGAAAAGCTGTAGGAGGCGGTCTGGGTAATATCCAGGAATGCTTCCCTTTGCGGAGAACGCCGGATGCAGTAGCACATGATGGCCGCCAGATCCAGCGCTGTGGTAGAAGGGAATTTTTCGATGGTTTCCCCGCTTTCCAGCGTCAGCACTTCCGTGGCGTCAAGCCCATTGGGGGTGATAAACCAGGTATCTTCACAGCCCAGTTCTCTGGCCTTCCGATTCATCAGCACTGCAAAAGCCGCCACCGCCTGCTTACTCTCCTCTGCCGTATACTCTGCCGGGGACTTCTCCTGCAGCTCCTGGGACAGGTACTTCCGCCCCACATGCTCCGCTATAGCTACCGCAGCATCATTGTGGGATTCCAGCATCAGGCTGTACAGCAGATCCCCCAGCCGATAATGCTCCCCTGTCTGCACATATAATTTCACCTTGGGCATGGAAGCCGCATAAGAGGAGATCTCCACCGTCTCCTCCAAATCTGCCAGCTCCAGGGTAAGAATACAGGTCATGATTTTGGTCGTACTGGCCATGGCCAGCACCTGGGCGCCGTTTTTATCATAAAGTATCCGCCCGGAATCCGCATCCATCAGCACCGCCGCCTGGGCGTAGATTGTCTCCGCCTGGGGCTCCTGGGCATAAACCGTCCTCTGCTGCAGCATGACCGCCAGACAGCAGAGCACACAAAGGCATCGCCTGAGGTTTCTTTCCGTTCTACTTTCTTTCCGCATACCGCAAGCCTTACCGCCTTATTCTGTATTCCTCACAATATATGCGCTGCCGGAAAATGTATGAAAAAAGCTGCAGCTAGATCTCCAGCTGCAGCTGTACCTCGGCTTCCGCCTGTTGTTTAAATTCCTCAATCTGTACTGTGGAGAGCTCCGGCAGCTCCTCCAGGCTTCCCACCCCGAAGCAGCGCAGGAACTGTTCCGTGGTGCCGAACAGCAGGGGCCTGCCCGGAGCGTCCAGCCTGCCCAGCTCCGTAATCAGGTCATACTCCAGCAGTTTGTTGATGGCGTGATCACAGCTTACTCCCCTGATCCTTTCGATCTCCACCCGGGTAATGGGCTGCTTATAGGCAATGATGGACAGGGTCTCGATCACAGTGTCCGTCAGGCTCATCTTCCTGGGAGCCTTGGCGATCTTAATCAGATATTCATACATCTCCGCCTTGGTGCAGAGCTGTACCGCATTGTCAAACCGGGTAAGACCGATCCCTCTGCCCTCCTGCCGGTATTCCTCTTCCATCTCTTCCAGAATGGCTTTGGTGGTCTTTACCTCCTCCCCGATCACCTCTGCAAGGCGGCTGATTTCCACCGATTCCCCCATTGCAAACAGGATCGCCTCTATTGCTGCTTTTGCCTGAATCCGTTCCATCGTTGCTTACCTTTCTTCGTATATATTTGACTCAATCAGGATATCGTCAAAAATATTTTCCTGCGATATGGTGATCTTCCCGGTCTTCATCAGTTC
>JAGANP010000294.1 GCA_017624175.1 Lachnospiraceae bacterium
AGGAACATTTCCTTGAAATGCATGGTGCCGCTGGTCTCTTCCTCCTCCTTGGAGAAAGACTCCCGGATCATATTGCTGCCGATCAGCGACAGCAGCACAAAGGCGATCCAGTGATCGATACTGGTGATGTACTTTTCAAACTGGCTGCCCAGCAGATACCCGATCAGCGGCATAATTGCCTGGAAGCTGCCGAACCAGAGCCCGGCCACGGCAGCCTTTTTCAGAGGAGCCTTTTCCATGGCCAGCCCCTTGCAGACCGATACGGCAAAGGCGTCCATGGATAAACCAACAGCGATCAGAAACAGGTTAAACAGTGTCATAAGCAATCTCCTTTGGTAATATGATATGTGTTTTCATAAAAAAGAGACCCATAGGCAATATACGCAGATTCTGCGCTGATTGTCCATGAGTCTCGTTTTCACATTAGTATGTTTAGATAATGCCAGACGGCACACCGTCATTGTGTTGACATTACCGCAGCCCGCAGGCTGCTAACTACTCCCTCATACGATATTGAATGTTTTCTAATCATAGCTTATTGAATAAAATTTGTCAATAAGAACAGTGAAATTTTTTGTATAATTTACCGCTATTAGCAGAAAATACATCCTATCTGGGAGGTGTGAATATGGGCATTACTTTAAATATATGGATTTTTTCCGGTATTATCGGCACCGCTTATATTCTGGGCTACCTGATGAGCCGTACCATGGGGCGGCTGCTGGCGGCAGATAACGGAAATGGGGCGCAGACGGCGGAGTATGAGATGGGAGTACAGCCCCTGGACAGGCCGGACAGGGAGACGCCGGTACAGGAGCCGGAGGAGAGGCAGCAGGAGCCGATTCAGCGCAGATACCGCAGCCGCCAGCACAGGGAACCGCAGACAAGGCCAGCAGGCCATCCCATTGCCAGTCCGGCGGCGGGACAGCTGGAGGTGTTGAGCGGTCAGGGGCGCAGGGGGGTGCTGCTTTCCCCGGAGAGCGATCAGGTCTATGCACCGGCCGCCGGTAAGATCATCCGTCTCTATCCCCGGGGCAATGAGTTCCTGCTGAAAACCGACTGCGGCGTGGTACTGCGCATACAGGCCGGGGAGCGGGATGCGGAGATGACGGAGGACTATTTCCGCCCCAGGATCGTGCAGAATGAATTCGTGGGCAAGGGCAAGCTGCTGCTGGAGTACGACAGGGAGGCCCTGGCCCGGGACGGCTATGACACCCACGTATCCATGACAGTGGAGGAGGAAGCGGAAAGCTACAATCTGTCAGTCACCGGTTCCCTGTGGGTAAAAAGCGGCCAGGATTGCCTGTGGGTGTTGTAGATTGCGGGAAAGTGTGCTAAGATGATGCTGAAATCCAGAGAACGATTCTGCCTGTTACAGGGCGAAATAACGGATCAGTGCTCTATCCCGGGCGGGACCGGGCATGGAAAGGGAAAATTATGGATAAAAGCAAAATCAGGAAAATGTGGATCGCAGATCAGGGGGACGGAACCTATACCAATCCGATCCTGTATACGGATTATTCCGATCCCGATGCGATCCGGGTGGGAGAGGATTATTTTATGATTGCTTCCAGCTTCTGCAATGCCCCGGCGGTGCCTCTGCTGCATTCCCGGGATCTGGTGAACTGGAAGGTCATCAATTATATCTGGGACAGGCTGCCCTTTGCTTACTACGATAAGCCCGTCCACGGCTGCGGCGCCTGGGCACCCTCCATCCGTTACCATGAGGGTACCTATTATGTGTTCGTTCCCATGCCGGACGAGGGGATTATGATGAGCAAGACCACGGATCCCTGGGGAAAATGGTCCGAGCCGGCCTATGTGCGCAAGGTGGTGGGCTGGATCGATCCCTGTCCCTTCTGGGATGATGACGGCAAGGCCTATATGGTGACAGCCTTTGCCAGGAGCCGTATCGGCTTTAAGAGCTTTTTGTATCTGTCCCCCATGGAGCCGGACTGCTCCGGCGTGCTGGACGACGGACAGTTCATCTATGACGGCCACGCCACACAGCCCACTATTGAGGGCCCCAAGCTGTATAAGCGAAACGGCTATTATTACATATTTGCACCGGCAGGCGGGGTAAAGCCCGGCTGGCAGACGGTGCTGCGTTCCCGGAATATTTACGGCCCTTATGAGGAAAAAATCGTGCTGCACCAGGGCGGCAGCCCGGTAAACGGCCCTCATCAGGGGGCCTGGGTGGATACGCCTGACGGACAGGACTGGTTCCTGCATTTCCAGGACGTGGGCAATGCGGGCCGCATTATTCATCTGCAGCCCATGCGCTGGGAGGACGACTGGCCGGTGATCGGCGTCAATCCGGATGAAAACGGCTGCGGAGAGCCGGTGCTGCGGTATGAAAAGCCTGCGGTGGGCGCCGTATACCCGATGGATGCGCCGGAGGACAGCGACTTTTTTGAGGGGGAAAAGCTGGGGCTGCAGTGGCAGTGGAATGCCAACTATCAGAACAGCTGGTACCGCTTGGGGGACGGGCAGCTGACCCTGTATGCCCAGGAATGCAGTCCCCGGACCAAGCTCTGCGATATCCCCAATCTGCTGCTCCAGAAGTGGCCTGCCCCGCAGTTTCAGATCACCGCCTGCCTGCAGCTGGAGGAAATGCGGGACGGGGACGCCGCCGGTATGGTTTCCCAGTGCGGGCATTACACGGGCCTGCTGGTGCGGCGGCGGGCAGAAAAGCTGATCCTGCAGCAGCGCACCGGCAGCTGGGAGGAGGGCGAGGAGGTGCGCACCGATCTGGCGATCCTGCCCCGGGGCGTGCGGACGCTGTATCTGCGTATGCTGGTGCGGCAGGAAAAGGACGTCTCTTTCTGCTATGCTCTGGAGGAGGACGGAACCTATCTGGCGGTGGGAGAAACCGTGGAGGCGCAGCCCGGACGCTGGGTAGGGGTAAAGATAGGCCTGACAGCCATCTGTGAGAGCGGGAATACAGGCGGCAGTGTGAAAGCGGATTATTTTGTGTTTGAAAGGGTATAGCTGTTTATAAAAAGTTTAGAAAAAAAGGGTTGCATTACAAGTTATATCTGTTATACTTAATATATAACAAGAGCAATAAACAGATTCCTGATTAAGGGGAAAAGGGGGTATGAATCATGAATATTTCAAAGTTTACACAGAAGTCCATGCAGGCGGTGCAGAACTGCGAGAAGCTGGCTTATGAATACGGCAATCAGGAGATCGAGCAGGAGCATCTGCTCTACAGCCTGCTGACCCTTGAGGACAGCCTGATCCTGAAGCTGATTGAGAAGATGGAGATTCAGAAAGAGCATTTTTTAAATCGGGTGGAACAGGCCCTGCAGAAGCGGGTCAAGGTCCAGGGCGGCCAGGTCTATGTGGGGCAGCATCTGAATAAGGTGCTGATCTCCGCAGAGGATGAGGCGAAGTAGTTAGGGGATGAGTATGTATCCGTGGAACACCTGATGCTGGCCATGCTGCGGTTTCCCAGCCGGGAGATCGAAGCCATCTGGAAGGAGTATGGGATCACCCGGGAGCGCTTCCTGCAGGCTCTGTCCACGGTAAGAGGCAACCAGAGGGTGACCAGCGATAACCCGGAGGCCACCTATGATACTCTGGAAAAGTACGGGCAGGAGCTGGTGGAGCGGGCACGGAGCCAGAAGCTGGATCCGGTGATCGGCCGGGATAATGAGATCCGTAATGTGATTCGGATTCTGTCCCGCAAGACCAAGAATAATCCAGTGCTGATCGGTGAACCAGGTGTTGGTAAGACGGCGGTTGTGGAAGGTCTGGCGCAGAGGATTGTCCGTGGCGATGTGTCAGAAGGCTTGAAAGA
>JAGANP010000295.1 GCA_017624175.1 Lachnospiraceae bacterium
AAAGACAGCGTGATATTATCCCAGGAAAACTTTCTATATGGTCCGTCACTGATATAGGACCAGACAACCGGAACCTGTGTTGAGAGTCCTAATTTATTTAACGCTATATCACCACACGGAGCAATAGTCCAGCGAAAACTTCTGGCAATAGCATACGCTACCCGTTCCGGATTTGCCGGAATATGCTCTTTAAGTAGCTTACTATATATCGGTTTTTCATATACTCCATCTAAAATCCTGCGAATATTCTTTTCTTCCACCTGTCTTCCAAGACATTTTCTTACAGTTGTAGTAGTTGCAATATCCGTAAAATCCGAAGTTACAAATACAGTTCCGTCCTCAGCTATCTCTATCCTCTTTTTTATTTCCGCATAAATGCTATTAGCCATAAAACCACTCTCCTTGTTTTGTCACGATTATTATATATTTTTCGTGACAAAAAAGCAAACTGTTTTATATAGATTTTTTACACCAAAATATCGTAAACAGATGATATACAAAGACATCAGGGCAGATGTGGAGCAAATACTGGGAGCATTATGCCGCAGAAAGGGGATAGAGATCATTGAAGCAGGATGCTGCCTGAATCACATTCATGTGCTGGTACGAATACTACCAAAATACTTGGTATGAGAAAGAGCCAAAAACCAACACCCCCTTATAGGAGCAGGGTAGGCCACCGGCTAAGCCGGTAGACCTGACTATGTCACAACCAAAGACTCCCGGCTTCCCTGCTCTGGCAGGAAAAGTCGGGAGTACGAATACAGAACTCAATATTTATTATCAGCTCTCTTACAGATATTTTTTCAGCATATCCACCCTGTCCAGCTGTTCCCAGGGAAGATTTAAGTCATTGCGGCCAAAGTGGCCGTATGCGGCAGTCTGGCGGTAGATGGGCCTGCGCAGATCCAGCATCTTAATGATTCCGGCAGGACGCAGATCAAAATTCTCCCGGATGATCTCCACCAGCTTCTCCTCCGACAGCTTTCCTGTGCCGAAAGTATCCACCATAATAGAAGTGGGATGTGCCACACCGATGGCATAGGACAGCTGAATCTCGCACTTCTCCGCCAGACCGGCCGCCACAATATTTTTTGCCACATATCTTGCTGCGTAAGCTGCGCTTCTGTCCACCTTGGTACAGTCCTTACCGGAAAAAGCGCCGCCGCCGTGACGGGCATAGCCGCCATAAGTATCCACGATGATCTTACGGCCGGTCAGACCGCTGTCGCCGTTGGGACCGCCGATCACAAAACGGCCGGTGGGATTGATGAAGAATTTGGTGTCTGCATCAATCATCTCTGCGGGCAGAACCGGATCCAATACATACTTTTTGATATCGGCATGGATCTGCTCCTGGGTCACCTTCTCATCATGCTGAGTGGATAATACCACTGCCTCCAGGCGGAAAGGCCTGCCGTTTTCATCATATTCCACGGAAACCTGGCTCTTGCCGTCGGGACGCAGATAGGGCAGCGTACCGTCCTTGCGTACTTTCGTCAGCTGCTTCGTCAGCTTGTGAGCCAGAGAGATGGGATAGGGCATATATTCCTCGGTCTCATTGGTGGCAAAACCAAACATCATCCCCTGATCTCCTGCGCCGATGGCGTCGATCTGGGCATCCTCCATCTGGTTCTCCTTCGCCTCCAGGGCCCTGTCCACCCCCATGGCAATATCGGCAGACTGCTGATCCAGCGCTACCATGACGGCACAGGTATTGCCGTCAAAGCCTTTCTCGGAAGAATCATACCCGATCTCGGTCACGGTTTTCCGCACAATGCCGGGAATATCAATATTGGCCTTGGTGGTAATCTCGCCCATCACCAGCACAAAGCCCGTGTTGGTACAGGTCTCACATGCCACACGGCTGTAGGGATCCTGTTCCATCAGCGCATCCAGCACAGCGTCTGATATGGCATCGCAGATTTTATCGGGATGTCTCTCGGTTACGGATTCTGAAGTAAATAAATGTTTTTCCATTTCAATCTCCTTTCCATTTTCTGGCAAAAAAGAAGCCCGCTCACAAAAAGCGGACTCGAATTTCTGGTTCTTATCCTCTTATTGTTCAAGTAATACTCGCTCAGGTTGGCACCTTCCGTTGCCGGGGTTGCCGTGGCTTCACAGATCCTATGTATCTCCACCACTCTGAATAAGAGAAAAATATATGCAATTTCTATATATCGACACAATACACCATATAGCGGTACTTGTCAACCCACTTTTAACTTAAATTTTTGTAAATCCCGATCGGAATTGACCACCTCAATCTGTGCTCCCAATGCCTGCAGCTTCAGGTGGAAATCCTCATAGCCTCTGGCAATATAATGAATATCATCCAGCGTTGTGATTCCCTCCGCTGCCAACCCTGCAATTACCAGAGCTGCACCGGCCCGCAGATCCGGCGCCGACAGGCTGGCACCGGTATATTTGGCCACACCGTTAATGATGGCCGTGGTGCCCTCCACCTTGATATCCGCACCCATCCGGGTCAGTTCATCCACATATTTAAAACGATTTTCAAAAATCGTATCCGTCACGATACTGGTTCCCTGGGATAAGCCCAGCGCCACGGTAATCTGAGGCTGCATATCCGTGGGAAAACCGGGATACGGCAGAGTCTTCACATGGGTCTGTCTGAGGGGCTTGGCGCATACCACTCTCATGGCATCATCCGATTCCTCAATCTCACAGCCGATCTCCTGCAGCTTGGCGCTGATGGACTCCAGATGCTTGGGAATCACATTTTTCACGGTAATATCTCCCTTGGTCAGCGCCGCAGCAAACATAAAAGTGCCTGCTTCGATCTGATCCGGAATAATCGTATATTCGGAACCATGGAGCCGGGTTACCCCTTTGATACGGATCACATCCGTCCCGGCGCCCTTGATCCTGGCTCCCATGCTGTTCAGGAAATTGGCCAGGTCCACCACATGGGGTTCCTTTGCCGCATTTTCAATGATCGTCTGTCCGTCAGCCATGGCTGCCGCCATCATCACATTGATCGTGGCTCCCACACTGACACAGTCCATATAGATATGGCTGCCGATCAGCTTGTCCGCCCTGGTTTTGATCAGGCCGTGCTCGATCCATACCTCTGCACCCAGGGCCTTAAAACCCTTGATATGCTGGTCAATGGCCCTGCAGCCGATATCGCAGCCTCCGGGAAGAGCCACCTCGGCACGTTTATATTTGCCCAGCAGAGCCCCCAGCAGATAATAGGAAGCTCTGATTTTTTTGATATTATCGTCCTCCACCACCAGGCTGTTGACCTGAGAGGCATTCAGCATTACACTGTGTCTGTCGGTACGCTTTTCCAGCACACCGATATTCTGCATGGCTTTCAGCAGTACATTGATATCCCTTACATCCGGCAGATTGTCTATATGAACGGTCTCATCCGTCATTACTGACGCAGCAAGAATAGGAAGCGCCGCATTCTTGGCTCCCCCTATTTCAACCTCGCCCACCAATGGATTACCGCCTTTAATTGCGTATTGTTCCATTTCGTTTACCTCTTATTGATCTATATCAAAAACTTATAATCCCAATAACAAAATTTCGTGTGCTTCAGCCCATTCTCTCATCATGCGCCAGCAGAATCATTATACCACAAGCGCAGGAAATCAAGCGGCTGCGAAGCAGACATTTGATTTACAAGCGGTGGCTCCCTTATAATGCGCTGCGCCAGCAGCGGCACGATGGCGTATGCCAGCGTGAATTCTGCGCCAGCAGAATCATTATACCATAATTTCTCTATTTGTAAAACAGAACCTTTGTTCCTGGCGCACTGCCCGCAGCTTCGCCGCTACTGCAGGTACTTCAGCGGGTTCACCTGGACGCCGTTAATCAGGATCTCAAAGTGCAGATGAGGCCCGGTGCTGACACCCGTATTGCCGCTGAGTGCAATCCTCTGCCCCTGTTTTACATAGTCGCCCACGCTCACCAGGATTTCGGACAGATGGGCATACCTTGTCTGTCTGCCATCCTCATGATCAATATAAACCACATAGCCATAGCCGCTGCCCCAGCCTGCCTTGGATACCCTGCCGCCGCAGGAAGCCACAACAGTTGTACCCACCGGAGTTGCCCAGTCCTGGCCCTTATGATAGGTGCTGGCCCCCTTGGTAGGCGCTTTCCGCCTGCCGAATCCGGAGGAAGCACGGCCGCCGGAGATAGGCTTGATATAGGTGGGCGGTACTTTCGTCCCTCTCTCCACGATCTTCGCCACAGCCTCCATAAGCACCTCTTCCTTTAGTATTTCCCGCTCCACCAGCGTATCATCCACATAAGTCTCCTCTGCCACGATTTTCCGAAAACCCGCAGATGGCTGCTGTACCACATTGGTCTGCGTGGTATACCAGTCGTCTCTGTCAATATAGATCACCTCGGCGTCATAGATCTCCTCATAGTAATTGACCTCCTGACGTTCCACCGAAACCTCGGGTTCCGGCACCGTAATGATCAGCTCCTGATCCACCCGAATTGTGGAATTGATATCATCCAGGCTGTCATTCATGGCCACCAGGGTCTCCATAGGAATATTTACCTTAATGGAAATCTCGGACAAGGTATCCCCGGACACCACCGTATAGGTGCCCACGGTCTCCTGCTCCTTGGTCACCTCCTCAATAGCCTGCTCCAGAGGCATCAGCTGGTTCTGGGGCAGATACGCCTCGACAATCTCTACCTCCTCGGTAAACTGCATGGACATAATTCCCAGATCGTAATCTTCAAAATCCTTTTCCTCCGGTTCCACCTCCTGGGCAAAAAGCTCCGTCAGCTGCGACTGAATCCCCGCTTCGGGGAAAAGCTGCTCTTGCTCCTGAGCCTCCTGCTGACTCTTTCTGTCAACCACCTGCGCCGTCAGAACATTCAGCAGACGTCCCTCTTCCTGCACGATCTCCACGCCAAACTCATTTTCACTGTCATATTTACTGATCACCGCCTGCAGCAGCTGTCTCATTTCCTCTACCGAAGCAAGACTTACCATATATTCATCCATTTTCAGCGTATAGGAACGGATATCCGTCTCCTGTATGCTGTCCCGGAGTACCTTTCTGATCCGGCTGTAGACCTCCTGCGGATCATCCACATAACCATAGAGCATCTCCTCGCCCACATAGGTCATATTCACATCCATCAGCACCAGCTCCTCGGAAGCGGCAGCGATCTCCCGTCTGGCATCCCAGAGCATGTCCTCCGCCTCCTCCAGCTTGTCCACACTGCCCACCTCTATCCCGTTGACAAAGATATGGAACAGATTATCCCCCGTGCTCTCAAACTTAACAAAGCTGGGAATAAAAAACAGGCAAAGCAGCAGAATCATAAAGTTCCATTTTAAATATGTAAATTTTAAGGTCTTTCTGTATTTTGTAAATCTCATGGGAATCCTCTTATTTCTTTTGCATAAAAATATCCGAAAGCATTCTCTTATGGCTGAACCAATACAATTACTATCATACCAACTCTGATTTTAGTTGTAAAGAACTTCTTGTCCGGTGTATACTAATCCTGTAACCGTTCAGCTGCTGCTTTTATGCCTGCAGAGACTGAACTTTGGCAGATACATCGGAGGTATAGCCATGGAAGAGCGTATCTTTTTCCATATTGATGTCAATTCCGCTTTCCTGAGCTGGTCAGCCCTGTCCATGCTGCAGGCGGGAAGCGATACGGATCTGCGCCTGATCCCCTCCATTGTGGGCGGCGACATGGTCAAGCGCCACGGCGTGGTACTGGCCAAATCCATCCCCGCCAAGGCCTACGGCATCACCACCGGAGAGCCCGTGGTCAATGCCCTGCGGAAATGCCCGGGGCTGGTCATGGTACCTCCCGATCATGACATGTATCAAGAGCGCAGCCAGGCCCTGATGACGCTTCTGTCCAGCATCTGTCCGGATCTGGAACAAGTCAGCATTGACGAGTGCTATATGGATTATACCCCCATTGCGAAAAAATATACCTCTCCTGAAGCCGCCGCTCAGCAGATCAAGGATCTGGTGCGGGATACCTTTGGTTTTACCGTCAATGTGGGCATCTCGGACCGCAAGGTGCTGGCAAAAATGGCCTCTGATTTCAAAAAACCGGATCTGGTGCATACCCTGTATGTCCGGGAAATCCCCGAAAAAATGTGGCCCCTGCCGGTATCCTCCCTGTTCCTGTGCGGACATTCCAGCGTGGAGGCGCTGCGCAAGCTGGGCATCCTGACCATCGGTGATCTGGCTCATGCCCAGCCCGACATACTGGAAGCCCATTTAAAAAGCCACGGGCTGACCCTGTGGCAGTACGCTAACGGTATTGACGAATCAGATATCACGCCCAGGCCCGTTAAAATGAAAGGGGTGGGCAATTCCACGACTCTGCAGCGGGATGCGCTGACCCGTGAAGACGCCTGTCCCGTGCTGCTCTCCCTGGCGGAATCCGTGGCCGGGAGACTCCGGGCATCCCGGGAGCTGGCAGGCATGGTCAGCACAGAAATTAAATATGCTTCTTTCCAGTCCGTATCCCACCAGATGCAGCTGCCTGTTCCCACCGCCTCTTCCCAGGAAATCTATGGGACTGCCTGCAAACTATTTGATGAGCTCTGGAATGGGCAGCCCATACGCCTGCTGGGCATCCGCACCTCCAAGCTGGTACCGGAGACCGAACCGATCCAGCTGAGCCTGTTCGATTATCCGCAGTCTGCGGCTCATAATGTCTCTGACGCTGCCGTTCCCACCGCACGCAGCGAGAAGCAGCAGCGCCTGGATAAAGCCCTGGACAGTCTGCGGGGAAAATACGGCAATGACATCATAAAAAGGGGAAGCCTGATGGACTCCCCCTCCAAACCTATTTCTTCCTGACACTGTACCCGAAAGTCCCCAGCTTCTCCCCTGTGGCCAGGTACGAACCATGGGAATAGACCACCGGCTTGGCCAGTTCCAGATGAAACTTGCCGTTCTCATCCATATACTGCCGGTCCGCATGCACCGCCACGATCTCCGCCAGAAACATATCATGGGAGCCCAGCGGAATCACCTGCGTTACCTTACATTCCAGATTCACCGGGCTCTCACCGATCAGAGGAGCCTTTACCTGGGTGCCGGGCAGCCTGGTCAGCTTCATCTCCCGGAACTTGTCCACATCCCTGCCGCTTTTTACTCCACAGTAATCCGTGGCATAGACCAGCTCCTCCGTCACCAGATTGACCACGAATTCCCCGGTCTCTTTCATCATGGCATACGAATGCCGCTCCGGCCGTACCGAAACCGACAGCATCGGCGGATCACTGCAGATCGTCCCTGCCCATGCCACCGTAATGATATTGTCATGCCCCTGCCCGTCTGTCACGCTGACCATAACCACCGGCAGCGGATACAGCATATTTCCCGGTTTCCATAATTGCTTTTCCATCGTTATATTCTCCTCAAGGCTATGCAGCCGTTCAGCCTGCACCATTGACAAAGCCGCAGCTGCAATCTTTCCCGCTTCAGATCATCTGCAGCAGGGACAGCAGCTGCAGGATCAGGGAACCCGCCGAAGCCAGCAGCGCCAGCACGGAAACGGCAAGGACCGCTTTCAGCTTGCCCCCATTGGCTCTGGAGTTCTTCTCCAGGGACTCATTCTGCTTGGCCGTCTCTTCCACCACCACTGCCTGCACATTGCGGTATACCTTGACACTCTCCTTATGTACAAAATCACTGATCGCTTCATTCTGGCTGTTGACATTGTCTCTGAGCAAAGCCTGCATCCCATCGGTGTCCTGCTGGATCTCTTTGATTTTCTCCAGACTGGTCTCCACCAGTTCATTGATGCCGTCCGTATTCACTTCCGCATGCTGCAGCTTTTCAATCCCTGCATTTACCACCCGATCAATATTTTCTGTTGCCGCCGCTGCGGCCGCACCCGCATGCTCCAGCTTGTCCGCCAGTCCCACGGAAGACTCCTGGAGCTCCTCCATCCGGCTCAGGGCAGCCATAGCAGCTTCCGTAGCTTTCTCCAGACGCTCAATCGCAGCCGCCGACGCCACGCTGGCATGCTCCAGCTTATCGATCATATCCGTGGACGCTTCACCGGCCTGCTCCAATCTGTTCACAGCCGCCAATGTAGCAGCATTGGCCTCTTTGATCTCCTCCAGATAGGCCTCATACTGCTTTACCTGTCCCTGTACCTTATGCAGTTCCTCTGTATCAGCCGCAGTGTTGGCCTTGATCATCTCCTGTGCGGTAAGGCGCTGCGCCAGTTTGTCGATAAAAGTATCCATTCATTTCCCTCCAACTATCTCAGCGTGCAAACTTTTTCTTCTATTTTATCATTGTTTTTCCCACATTACAACCGGGAAAACTGCCCACTTTGCCGGGAAACCTTCCAGTTTTTCGTTTTATGCAAATTGTATATTTTCAAAGAATGCAAATTTACTTTTTTGTAAGATTCATCAATATTTTACACTGTGTTCATAATTTATTCATAATCATTTGCTATAGTATAACCAAGATAAACATTACATTTGCAAAACACGTTAGCGATTTTTTCATAATAGCCCAGATGCCGAAAGGTGTCTGGGCACTCCTCATTTATAAGGATAAGAAGCTATTCGTTCTTCGCCTGGCTGATTGTCAGGATCTCTTCGTTCAGGGACAGCATCCGGGCATCAAGATCAGACACCATCCGGGCACACTCAATCAGTTCACTCCTGATATGCTCCGGGGCGTCTCCCTCAAATTTATAATGAATCTTGTGCTCCAGGCTGGCCCAGAAATCCATAGCCACAGTCCTGATCTGGATCTCCACCTTGGTATCCACAATACGGTCGGACAGATATACCGGTACCGTCACAATCATATGATAGCTCTTATAGCCGCTGGCCTTGGGATAGGTAATATAATCCTTCACCGCAATGACCTGGATATCCTTCTGCTGCTCTATCATCTCTGCAATCCGGTAGATATCGGAGGTAAAAGAACAGATAATCCGAATCCCGGCAATGTCATTGATATACTTCACCATATTGTCTATGGTGGATTCATGCCCATGACGTTTCAGCTTCTTGACAATGCTTTACGGGGTCTTGATCATTGCCTTGATATGTTAAATCGGGTTATACTGATGCACATGCTGAAACTCATCATTTAAAATCGCCATCTTGGTTTCTATCTGCCTCAGGGCTGCATTATATA
>JAGANP010000036.1 GCA_017624175.1 Lachnospiraceae bacterium
ATGGAGGAGTATCTGAATGCACTGAATAATCTCTATGTGCATCATTATCATGTGTTTATGTGGGAGACGATGGGCACAATTCTGCAGGAGTACAAGCAGCAGCTGATTGATCTGAACAACAGCTTTTTCAGGGTACTGACAGAGGTGCTGGATACACTGCAGAAGACCTTTGCCGAGAATGGTAAGGTGTTGACAGCAGGGGTCAGAAGCCAGAATGAATACACATGGAAGATCCTGTCGGTGCCGGATGTGATGAGCGGCCTGGATGCAGAGGTGAAAAAGCTGGATCTGCAGCAGACCCTGTATGATCTGATGAAGACTATGCTGGATAACTGCACAAATTGGGTAAATGAGGATGAGAATGAGATTACAAAGCTGATTTCCGACTTTGTGTTGAGGGCCTTCCACGATGCTACCCAGAAGACCATTACGGACTATTTGGTGGAAAAGTTCCATGAAAGCAATTTTACCTTGTTAGAAGATAAAATTGAATCCGAAATTATTCGGGATAAACTGAGCGTGGATTCCACTCCCATGTTTTGGAAAAATCCAAATTATGATAATGAGACAGAAAAATACTGTGTTCTGACAGTGCCCTATGATGCTAAAGCGATAAAAGATGCGGCAAGGAAGTATAAAGAAAAAGATTCAGAATTTTCGGTAAGAGAATCTTATATAAATGATAAAATTTCCATGATGCGGTTCTATAGTGGTCTTCCATTGTATGCTTATCAGGGAATCCTGGAGTTGCAGGAAAGCTATGAAGCAGCAGGCAAAAAAGCCGGGAGACATCTGTATGAAGCTGGTAGTTTAAACTGGAATGACTGGCTTCCTGATCCGGTGCCTGAAAGCTTTAAATTCGGCAAAGCTATTGAACGGATTGAAAAGAGGAATAAAGAGTTGCTTGCCCAATTCAGTCGAGCGGAGGAATTGGGGATTGTAAGGCAGGATGGTCAGGGGAACTGGAATATCATGGAGACGGAGACGCTGGATATAGAAACCCTTGCCACTGCAAGCAGTTATGAACATGATGGACGGATCGATATCAATAGGCTGCGGGCTTTTATACAGCAGCTGGAACAGGAGATAGCACAGAGTCAGGCATCTGAAAGAGAAATTTGTATTGAAAGCTGGGAAGCTAAGAAAGGGAATGAACGGCAGGTGATGCTGGACTTTTATCTGGAGGCGCCGGTTCTGAATCAGATTCTGCAAAAAGAACTGCAGAAGCGGGAGCAGCAGGAACAAAAGCTTCAGGAGTTACAGGCGCTTGCGGACGTAACAGTCCGAAAACTGATGGGGGATTTCTTTAATACGATTTTTACGGGGGTCCTTTATTATGGCAACACCATCAGCTACACCTATGATGATTTCGGAATTGAAAAAACTATTGAGCTTCAGAATAACGACATGGAATTGGGAGATACTGGTGCATTTGTAGCATATCAGAATTTTGAAAAGCTGGATACAGCCCTCAGAGATCGAATAATCGGAGAGGCCAAAAAGCGTATGAATGAGGAGGACTGTCCGGCGGCCAGGGAGGCAGTGGAAAAGCTGGATGCCAATATGCAGAAGCGGATTGCCCGTTACAGTATGCTTCACGATGAAACCGATCCGATTCATGAGGAACTGGAGAAATTCTATAATGAGTTTATGAGATTGTTTCAGACTTTTAAACTGGCTTTATAGAGCCAGTGAGCCATACCCGCAGAGGAAACCATTTCCCTGCGGGTATGGACAGGAAAGAGATGGACGTCATGAGTACTATGGAAGAGAGAAAATTTCAGGATGCCGGGGAACTGTTGGCGGCATGCCGGGAGAAAATGCGAGAGAACCAGCATGGGGAGAGCGGAGGAAATTATGCCCTGTATCCCACTGTGATCGTATTCCTGGGCGAAAAGGCCAGAAGCCATGTACAGTATGTGAAGCAGACTCTGGATGAAAATTGGAATAATGCCGATTATCTGCAGTATCTGGGCATTACGGTCACGGAAAAATCCATAAAATGTCAGACGCTGACAACAAAGGGTAAGGAGATTACCTGGAAAACATGTAAAAGTACTGCACCGCAGGCAATATGCATTGCGGTAGTGGAAATGCTGACGCAGGAGGACAAGATATTTCCGGATAAAACCAGAATCAAGATGGAATTTCTTTTGGATGCGGCAGAAGAAGCAGGAAAGACTTATTACGATCTTTTTGCTGAAATGAGCAGCGGTTTGCAGACAAATGATCTGAAAACCTTATATTTGATGGCGGATCAGACGCCGGAAGATAAAAATCATATAACCTCCGATAAACTGTTCCAATATATACTGAAGCGGCGGCAGGAAATGCCAGAACGATCAGGAACCCTGTATCTGATCAGCAATTATCTGGAGTCAGGCAAGATTCTGGGGGAAAAGGAACTGTGGCAGAATTATCGGCTGACAGCGGATATTATTCTGCTTGGCGGCAACAGAACCCGGGGAAAGAGCCAGACGGCTGACTATGCGGCGAAGCTGTATAATGGGATCAAGACAGCCTCCTATGCATTGGTGACCAAGCCTATAGATGAGATCGGGACAGTGTCTTTGCGGTATCTGTTGTCAGTACTCTATGAACAGGAGAGGTCACGGCTGCAGGGGGGCATAACAGAGGAGGAGATCCGCAGGAGATTGGGAATCGGGCAGACCAATACTATGGAAATGGTGGAGCGGCTTTACAGAGATACACTGCAGAAACAGCTGCCTCGGGCAGAGGATATGGGATATCTGCCATTTATGAATGCTGAAAAACAAAAGGAACTGCTGAAGACGCTGACAAAAGGGGAGGAGTTCCCTCAAGCGCTGCTGGATCAATATACTTTGGGCGTACGGCCGCTCTTTGTACAGAAAGGGTTTCTGCAGCCGGTGGAGGACTACTGGGAGAAGGAAGAAAATCGGGAAATTTTACGGCAGGCGGTGTCCGATTTGTACTGTCAGAGATTTTCGAGCTTTGAACTGATGGAGCTGTCATCAAAACAAAAGAGTATAGAGCGTCTGCTGATGGAGCCATATCACTATGGCGGCTGCGGTGGTAAGACGGATTATCGTGAAGTGCTGTATGCAGCAGCAGAGTATGCGGGAAAGGCACTGCTGTATGAAAAGGTAAAGCCGGTCCTGCTGGAAGAATTCTCAAAAGTACTACTTCAGGCGAAAGCCTTTGATGAGCAGTATCAGCAGATACTCCGTCAGCTGCAGATGGAAAGTATTCCGGTTGAAGCACAGTCCGTGGAGAAAAAATATGCGGCATTAGTGGAAAAATATGTAATGGAGCATCAGAAAATTAACGAAGTGGGAACAGCGTTTCCGGAGGTATTTTGTATGCGTCAGAACAGGGAGGAGTTCCTGGGATCGGTATGGAAGATACTCTGTGATCTGATACAGGAAGATGTATATCGGTATGATTTTGAGCGGGAAATAGAGTGGCGTATGAGCGATATGACGGAGGTTAAGAAAGAAGCCTTTGTTAAGCTGGAACTGCAGAAAAGCCTGACCGGTAGTACGAGATTAAAAAATGTACTTACCTACGGCAAGATGGTGGCAGGATGTTTCTACCTGATTAATGAATCCGCAGCTTATGCAAAGCATCTTGCTGGACTGGAAGCGAATGGAAGGGACTTTATGATTTTTGACTTAAATCGTACCGACGGCGTGGAGCAGATTGAAATATACAATATTACGAAGCCGGAGTGTATACATCTGGCGGGATCGGGAGAACAACGGGATGAGGATTGAGACATACAGAGATGACTTTCAGCTCTGTGAATATTCCCTGAAACGTAACGGCGGAGAGATAGCGCTGAGCTGGAAGTACAAAGGAGGATCACACTTTCTGATCTTTCTTTATGATGCGAGAAGAAGCTTCAAGCTGCAGCAGATAATCGAGGAAATCGAGAAGCAGGGTCACAGCGACAGGGATATTGTGCGGCTGCCGGGAGGAAGTCTGCATATATCCGGGGACGGAAGTATGAAGGTCTATGTCTGCAGGGAGCCGGAATTTGCCATGAAAGGTCAGTGCTATACTCTGCAGGGGCATGAGATCAAAAGAGGGATTCCCTATGGAATCAGAATCTTTGCAGCACAATATGACAGGGAACGGGAGATGCTTCATATTTATTGCCCCAAAGAGGAAGAGGATAATGTGCAGTATATTCCGGTGAGGATAGAGCCGGAGATCAGATACAGACCGGTTCTGCTTTCCCGGGACAGGATATGCCTGCTGCAAATTCCCTATATGCAGGATTATATCGAAGGGGCGTTGGAATATTATGTTAGCGGCGTGCGATGTGGTTATCCGCTCTCCAGAGAATGTCTGGGCAGGGAGATCCAGATTGTTATTCCCAGGGATGCGGCTGTAACTGTGCGGGTAGCGGATTCCTGTAAAAAATATTATAGAATATAAGTATTGATACAGTATTGCAGGAGGCTTATATAATATGCGAAAAGAGGTAACAATGGAAAAGGAAAATACCAGTATGGTACAGCAGGGCTTTAAGTGTCCTTACTGCTTTCGGAAGATCATGCCGGACGGTGTGGCATTTCGAGCAATGACAGCATATTCTCCACAGGATCTGGAGGATGACCCCGATGCGGTTAAAGCGGAGAAAATGATTTATGCCCTGCGGGAGGATGAACTATATGAAAATTTCTGGAGGAAATATCCGGGCAGTAAGCCTGTAGATACGGAATCACATCGAACCTATGAGAGATATCCTGTGATTTCCCCTTATGACGACAGATATATTACAGAGGCAAAATTTCGGAGCGGCGAGAAACTGATCTTTAGGCGGGATGAGGATCATTTCCTGAATGAGGTGATCGATACGGAAGGGAATTCATCCAAGATTCGGATCTGTCCTCACTGCCATAACCGACTTCCTTTTGAGTTCGGCAAATACCCCGTCAAATATATTTCTGTTGTAGGTATTACCAGTTCCGGGAAAACCATTTTTCTGTCCCAGCTTCTGAGAAGGATCAAAGAGATTCTGGCAAGGGTGGATATGACAGTAGCAGGGTTATGTCCTGAAGCGGATGAATTTGTCAGGGGGCATACAATAAGGATGGGGCAGAACCTACCCGGGGGCAATGCTACAAATGTGCTGACAACCCCCGTACCAATCAATGTAAAACGGAACAAAACAGGAGAACGGTATACACTGGTGTTCTATGATATTGCAGGCGAGAATTGTGTTCAGCCGGAGCAGATGGAGAAATACGGTCAGTTTATCGTCAATGCCGACGGGATTATAATGATTATGGATCCAAAGCAGTTTACTGATCTGATCTATATTCCGGAAGAGGAAGGAGAGGATATAGATGCTTACAGCCCGGATCGTGTGGTAGATGCTATGTATAATGCATTCGTCTCTGCAAACAGTGCGGGAGGAAAAAGCAGTATTCCTCTGGCGGCAGCTCTCTCCAAGAGTGATCTGCTGAAAGGTCACCAGGATATAGGGGATCACCGCAATATGTTCCAGGATATACCCTATGGGGAGTATTCACAAAAGGGGTTTCCTTATGACGACTGGAATAATATCAGCACGGAGGTATGGCAGCTTCTGAGTAGGAAATCCATAAAGGGAGAGATTCTGGATAACGGGCTGAAGCAATTTTTCCCCAGGCACTCCTACTTTGCATTTTCTGCACTGGGCGGTAGGCCGAGGGTGGCTATGGAAGGCGGGCAGAGAAGATATCAGATCGATATCAGCGCACAGCCCAAGCGGATAGAAGAGCCGCTGTACTGGATTCTCTATGAGTTTGGCCTGATTGAGAAAGTCAGGAAAAGAGGGCAGGAGGATCCGAAGTCCAGAGGAATTGCTGGCGGATTGTTCCATAAGAAGAATTAGGAGGAAGCAGGATGAACATATATCAGGCTGGATATACCAGACGGGGAAGGCAGGGACAGGGAGCCGGATGGTCCATTGTAGCGCCTTCCGTGGATATGTCCCAGATTGCCAGGGACGGCTTCAGCGGGATTGCCGGTAATCTGGCAGAGCTTGCAAACAGTCGGGATATGCAGAGAGAAGCGTATGGGGTATTCCAATACGATCGTTATATGTATTATCTGCACATTAATTATGATACGTCCGGGGAAGAGATCGCCGACAGCCGGGGCGTGTCCTTTACGCATGGATACATATGCAATCTTTCCGACTATTATAAGCTGTGTCAGGAACCGGAGAATTTCACCGGTCTGCTGCCGGAGACCTTTCAGACTGCTTATGATCCGAATGTGGACGCATTCCCAGGAGTGCAGGAACTGCCGCACACCGGTATGAACCACGGAGAAATCATGGCAAAATACGGATTTACCATGGAAAGCTACCGGCAGCTGATTCTGGGGACACTTTGTGCAATAGAGGGTCTTGGGAGCGCTCTATGCATCAAAGTATCCTGCAGTCAGGAGGAATACCTGAATGTTTGCCGGGAGATTATGTATCTGATTTTTTGCGGATTACCCTTTCAACTCAGAACAAAGGTAACCTTTTTTTCCGGCCGGGGCGGAAAGACAGTGGTATTTTTTTCCGACAGACAGGAGGGAGACAACTATTTTGACTTGGATGCCATGGCTGGGAAATGTGACAGCGGTGTGCTGGAGAAATATGAGTTTACTAAGATGTTCGGCATTACGGAGGAGGATACGCGGCAGTCCATACTGCGTACCATGGCAGAATTTACGGAGCGTGTTTTTGAAGTTCCCTTGAAGGAAATGAACTGTGAACTGATCCGGCATGGATTTCAATTCTGCTTGTATCGGCGGGCTGGGCAGTCGATACATAAGGAACAGGCTGCCGAACTTCTGGCATCCTTTATGGGCTATCCTCTGAAAGACTGTGAGGAAACCGATATCTATCTGACAGTGCTGCTAGAGAGCATGAACGCTAATAACCTGGTGGTGGAAGACAGGAGACTGTTGAAGAAAATTACTGACCGGGCAAAGCAGAGCCAAAGCGAGACACTGCAGGCGGCATACCGGAACTTCTATGCGAGACAGATTGTCAGCGGCAGCAGACAGGAGGGATTTCAGGAACTGCTGTCACAATATAAGAAAGATTCCGCACAATTTGAACTGCTGTCAGGATACATCAGAGACAGGGACAGGGACTTCTATGACGAATTTAACAGAGAGGTCTATTTGCCGCACAGACTCAGCAGTTTGCGTAAGATCCTTACATTTCTGGAGCAGGAACAGCCCGAACCTTTGGAACTGTTTCTGCAGCTGACAGAGAAAACACTGGCAAAGGAGATGCAGGAGGCAGGAGACTATGCCCGGTTAAAGGATGTCCATGGATTGGCATTGCGTGTAGCAGGGCGGTTGAAGCGTGCCAATGCGGAGTATGCGGGGCATCTGAAAAAGAAAGCGAATTATCTTTTTTGGGAAAATTTCCGGCTGGAACAATTCAGAGTAGAACAGATCAAAGAGTACGAGAACTATGGCTTGCGGGAGATCGTAACCTGTGGGGCAGGCGGTAAGAGAAGTGAGAACGCAGAAGATGTCTTTGTCCTGCAGAAAATTGTAAAGCGCTTGTATCAGGGAGCTGACGGGGAGCTTATCTATGATATCTTCTTTACCGATCGGTTCACGAGCAGTATGGAGGTCAGGAAAACAGCGCAGAAGCTGGCACGGAAAGAGCTTACAAGGCTATGTGATCCGGAGACGGCAGAGGGGGTTGACTACTCTCTTGCCTGTTACTTCAATCTGGAAACAGGATGTTTTGACGCACTGGGCTGGATCCGAAAGCTGCTGGAACTTAGTGATGAAGGATTGTTTGATGTGGATACGGTCTCCCGATCAGTAAGACGATCGGCAATACTGGCAGACGGTATTCTGAGAAGACAATGTATGCAGGCATTTGCAGAGGAATTGAAAAATAAAGCATGGAAACAGGGACTGGAAACAGACAGGGAAGTAAAAAGGGGATTGGTGCGATATAGTGAATATCTCGGAGGCGGGGTAGAAAAAAATAGTCCAAGTACGAAGGATGATCCGGCCTTTTCTGTTAACAGAATGCTGACTGGATATCTGCCTTTATTTGCCCTTGCTCTATATCTGTGGGGGATGCACCGTTATATTGGCCTGTCCCTGATACAGAGCGGTGTCATGGCAGGGATCGCAGTTATAGCGGTATTAGGATGTATTGCCTTGAAGATCGCAGTCAACGGCGGATGGCGGGATTATCTGGAATGCATTGGAGCGGATATGCTGACGATGTTGATGGCAGCTGTTCTGGAGCTTATGTTATCTGTTCTTTTCGGTCTGCTGTTGTGGAAACTTCCATCTTTGCAGAGATCCAATAATGCTTGGCTTCGGACGCTGACGATTTGGACAGCAGCGGCAGTCCATACCGCCGCTGCCATCATAGGCATTGCCATGGTGGATGTAGAAGAGGATTAGGCGGGGCATATACAAACATCAGCAAATGAGATAAATGGGGGTTGTAGTTTATGCAAGTCAGAGGCAGCAGTAACGAACGATATATGCTTGACAGTAAAAATAAGCGGGTATACAAATCCTATACGGATTATCCTGTCAAAGGAAGCAGCGTGTATATGGCAAGAATCTTTGGTAAAGTCAGAAGATCTGGAGCCGCAGAGGCGGAGATCCGGGATATGGTCAGCACAGGCGGGTATTATGAGGATGTTATGCCTTTGAATACATTGTATCTGGGCTCCCGATTTGCCGGCCTTTTATATGAAAGCGACGGCAGTCTGGTTCAGATGTCGGAGGAGGATGCGGAAAACAGACCGGCAGTGTGCAAACGGGCAGGTAATGAGGATACAGCGGAGATTATAGTCGTTATTGTACAGATAGTCATTGCAGTAGCGCTGGGAGTGCTCCATAGGCTTGCACTATACCCTATTATCAGGAATTTTGAGCTGGAGCGCAATGCATCATCCGTGATTCGTTTTCTTTCTGTACTGGATATTGAGGGGATACCGGCAGTGTTGGCTGGAACTGTGGCACAGGTGGTGGTTCATCTGAAGTTGAAGGACACAGCGTTCGGTACAGTCAAAGCCGGTGCAGTCGCTGCTGCTGCCAATTTTGTTGCAGCATTGCTCTGGATGCTCTTGCTGATGGTTTTGATGGTGCTGGTTGATGGGGCAGTTGCTTTCCTGATGAGGTATCTCGTCATCATTGTGCTGATTGCGGTAGGAATCAAATGGCTGAAGAGAAAGCTCAGGATCTGATGAGCGGGGGGATATATGGAAGGATTTTGCAGTGCAGAAATAGAAAAAGTATTACAGAATATGATCCGGATTCGGGAAAAAACAGCCTCCGAGAATCAGCGTCTGGCTGTCTGGCAGAGGGAGTTTGCAGCAATACGGCAGAAATATTCAGGCCTCTATGGAGAGAAACACGGCGAGCCGGTAAAAAGAGATAAAAACAGGATAGAAGAACAGGAGCTGGAGAGGCTGATGCATCTGGTGAGAGCACAGGATGCCCAGCCTCAGAAAGCGGGGCTTTTCGGCTGGGGTGGCTTGAAAAGGGAAGAGTATCATGCGCTGGCGGAAAGGCTGGATATGATTACGTCTAATCTGGAGATGCGTGCTGCTGACAATCAAAGACTTTTGCAAGCCGGGCTGGCAGAGGTAAAGCGAATCCTTGATCAATATGAAGAAACATTTTGCAGCGTGATGAAGACCTATACCCTGGTCAGGACGGCGGAGGATTATCCCTGCAATGAGGAACTGGAATCTGCGGATGTGCTGCTGGGAGAGTATCTGATTTACGTTTCGGAAATACCGGAGCTTAGAACTCTCTTGAATGAAAACAGGTATTCTTTTTATGACGGCAGCCAGCTTCACATAGTGCTGACACAGACGATAAGCAATATGTCTCATTATATTTTGAGATATGGGAACAGGGAACAGCTGGAGAAACTGTATCACTGGATAGGTAATCTGTTTAAACAGTTACTATTAAAGTTTCCCGTCTATCATTTCCAGATGATATATCTGGACGGAATAAATAACGCCAGCGGTTTGAAAGAACTGTTGAGCCTGCAGAAGCTGCAGGAGAGAGATGTGCCGGATCTGCAGCCTCAGTGTATCGGAGAGGGGAGGCAGATACTGAAGGTTTGTAGGGATAGTGAGGCAATACGGCGGGAATTAGCAGAGCTGGAGCGCTATATGGGGACAGTGGCAGATCTGCTGCAAGGCGAAAAGGACATTTTTACTTATAATCTGGTTCATGACAGGAAAATTCCTTTTCATCTCGTTGTTCTGGAGGGAATGGATGAATATGCGGAGTCTGCTGTAATCAGAAAATTTCTCACAGGCGGTCTGCGATATGGTATCTGCTGCGTGGTTCTGCAGGGTAGAGAAGCTGTGATCGAAGCGTCTGAAGATGGAATTCAGCCTCAGATTCAGATCCTTTGCAGTGAGGAAATGACCGTCATACGGCAGGAGGGCAAAGCTTATCAGAGAGTACTTCTTACGGCGGAGACGGATCAGAGAAAATTTGTAGAAAATGTAATAAATAAATTGAATATCAGGGAGACGGCGGACAATCGTTTTGCCAGTCATTTTTCATCAGACTATTGCTGGGGAAGCTTTTCTTCCACAACTGTTCAGGAAAAAGGGAGACCGGAAGGCAGGCTGACCATCCCCTTTGCGGTAAATAGTCGGGGACAGATGGTGAGCTTTGAATTGGGAAGCCCGGCTTATGCGCATGGACTGATTTCAGGAGGAACAGGGTCGGGTAAGTCCACCCTGTTACATATGATCATTAATTCTGTCGTAATAAATTATCATCCGGATGATGTGGAGATCTGGCTGGCTGATTATAAACAGACAGAATTTGCCGTTTATATCGGAAACAGGCCGCCCCATATCCGTTTTATCGGGATTGAGAGGAATGAAGAGTTTACCCGAAGCTTTCTGGATATGATTTATGGAGAGTATGAGCGCAGATCGCAGATATTTCTGGAAAAGGGTGTAAGAAATATAGACGCATATAAAGAGCATTGCGGACTGCACAGCATGTCAAGGATTCTCGTTATAATTGACGAATTCCATCTGATGGCTCAACAGGTAGAGGGAAACGATACCTATTCCAGAGAACTGGAAAATATTCTGTCAGAGGCAAGAGCAGCGGGGATCATTTGTCTGTTTGCGGATCAGGCTATCAGCGTTGGTCTGAAAGGGCTTTCTGCAAAAGGAAAAAAGCAGATGCGGCAGCGTATGGCAATGGCAAATGATCTGGAGGAGATCAGAACTACGCTTGATATACAAATAGCACCGGAGGAAGCAGCGTTAGATACAGGGGAAGTACTCCGAAGCGTTATGACGGGCACTGACAAAAATGAAGAGCGAGAGCTTTCTTTGGAGAAGGATAAGGTTATTTTTCTGCCGGATGAGTGCCGTGAGCAAATTGCCCGGAAAGCGATTGACCTTTACGGTGGGGAGAGAAAAGCGGTTATCGTTGACGGCAGGAATCCCGCAGTGTTGAACTGGGAATTGGCGGAAGCATATGAACAGGTCGCATCTGACGGACGGGAGACCTATTTTCTACATCTGGGGAAACCTTCTAATTTCGATGTGACATATGCCGTGTCGCTGATAAAAGATTATGGTCAGAATATTATGTGCCTGCATGAAAACAATACGTTGCAAAAAAGAATTTTATGGAATGCTGTACGCAGTTTCCTGAGAGATCCGCACAATCGGATTGTCATATATGCTGACGAAAATGACAGCCTGTATCGGGCCATATGTAAAGAGACAGACATTTATCAGGATAAGTATGATGGGCTGTCTGTCTGCACAGGAATGGAAGAAATCTGCAGTAGTATTCTGGAATGGGAGGGAGAACTTCAGAGGAGACGCAGGCGGCCAGGTGATGACGCCCTGCTTATGATCTGGCTGGGACTGGATAGTTTCCTGCGGGAGTTTGCTTATTATGAACCAGTGCCGAAAGAAGAGTCCATACATATAGTACCGACCAGTAAGACGGAAAGATTGCAGACAGAATTGGAGAGAAAGTTTGCCGGGTTTTTTGGAGAAGATGCACAAAGCGAAATGGGATATCGTCACGAGAAAGAGCAGGGAGCATTCTATAATGTGACGGAACAGGTAATCAGTCTGTTTTCGGAAGGCGCAAAGAGGGGGATTTTTCAAATGGTCTTTCTGAGCGGACTATTGCCTATCAGACCTTTCCGCTCTATTCGGTTGGAGTGGTTTAAATATAAGATGAGCGGCTATATGGATAGGGAAGATGCCATTGCCTATTATGGAAGTGCAAAATTTATGAATGGGATGAGTGAAAAGAGAGATAACCCATCGGTCATCTGCTATGATGGGAAAAAGGCACGTTTTTTTATTCCCTATACGGAGTAGCTACATATGAGGAGGTTGAAAATGAATCAATATAACCGTGATACGGAGCCAATTCAGCGGTTCTGTACGAATTTCAGAGCTTTTTGTGATGATATTGCCGATGCTGCACTGAAGCTTAAGCTGATAGCGGAGCAGGCTGAGGGGGCATTACGAGATCCCGTGGGACAAAAAGCGATCGGTAAGGTAGAGGAATTTTGCGACGAGTTGATCAGAATTGCATATAGGGGAGAGGAACCAATTCGGGAACTGGAATTGAGAAACCGGCTGCTGGAAGAAGATATGAGGGACATTTACGAGAATATACGATGAGAATTGATCAGGAGGAGATCTTATGCAGGTCATAGGAACGGCGGAAGAGGTACGGAATCTGGAAAGAGGAGTGAAAGAGACAATCAGGGAGATCAGGGATTTGCTGGCGGATATTCATTCGCAGACTACACAGCTGGAAAGTACATTTCAGGATACGGGCATGGATGAGGTCAAAGATATTGTCACACAGATGTCCCAAGCTACGCTGGTTCACCTTGATGATGTGGCAGCGCTCTGTCAGGCATTAGGAGCTTATGCGGAGGTACTGGAAAGAAATAATTGACAAAAGCTTTAGGAGGGATATCCGGTTATGAAAATATGTCCAGAATGTAACTGTACCGATGTGCCGGAGACATCCTCAAGATGTCCGTTTTGCGGATTTAGGTTTGTGCAGGAAGGAATGTTTAAGGATGACAATATTTCGGACAGAGGCATTGTGTTGAACCAGGAAAAGACAGGCCTTGCAGATGGTGCAGCATTGAATGAGGAGGAAGCAGTTTCCGCACCGTTGGGGAAGAAAAGAAGGAAAAACCGGCTCGGAATCTATATGGTGATGGCATTGGCGGGCGGGGCGATTGTAATCAGTTCTTATAAAAGTGTAATGCGGGACGGAAATGCGCAGAATGCAGAGGAAATAGAGGAACGGTCCTCAGAGGAGGAAACCATTGAGAGCAGTTTTATGGAAGAAACAGAGGAAGAAAAGGATGAAAGAACATTACTGTTAGAGCAGATTCCCTATTGTGATCAGTATATTTTGCCGCTTAGCGACCGTATCTATCTGGAGAGAGCGGATCTTGAGGGGCTTACGGCAGAGCAGCTTCGCATTGCACGCAATGAAATATATGCCCGGCATGGAAGGATCTTTAAGGATGAGATGCTGAATGCGTATTTTCAAGGCTGCAGTTGGTATAATGGCAGTCTGACCCCAGAGGAATTCTCGGATAAGGTGTTCAACGAATATGAAAATGCCAATAAAAGTCTGATTGTGTCTTATGAGCATGAGCTCGGCGTGAATGGGCAGTAGGAGGCGGTATAAATGAAGCAGTTGGTAAAAACGATCTGCATGGCACTTATGGTAACAGTGTTAATCATAGTTATAGGTCTGGTAGGAATAATGAGTATAAATCAAAAGAGACAGGACAGGGATCTGGAGGAACGGATTGAACTGGCACAGGCAGAATGGGAGGCATTGTCAGAGGCTGAGGAAAGGAAACAGGAGGAAGAGACTGCCAGGATGAAAGAATGTGAAAGAATCGTCCTGGTGAAGGAATTACCGGTATATTCCGGCAGAGATATTACAGAGAATTTCGATACTGTCCCGGTGGCGATGCTGCATCAGAAGGATATTATCTGGATTTTGGAGGAGGAAGGACAGTATGCCCTGATCAGTACAGAGAATGGGAAGATTACCGGTTATGTGTGGAAAGATTGTATCGGCAAGAAGGAGGACTATGCACAGATCCCTTCCTATGTTGTGGTAATCGATGCAGGACATCAGGAAAAAGCGGATCTGCGGCAGGAGCCTGTGGGTCCCGGAGCGGAGGAGACAAAGGATCGTGTAAAATCCGGTGCAACCGGTACATCCACGAGTATCCCAGAGTATAAGCTGACGCTAAATATTGCACTTGCTCTGGAGGAGGAACTGCTTCGGCGTGGAGACTATATTGTGATTCAGGTCAGACGGCAGAATGATATAAATATCAGTAATGCAGAAAGGGCATGGATTGCCAATCAGATCCATGCCGATGCAATGCTCAGGATTCATGCCAACGGTTCTGACAATCCATCCGTAAGTGGTGCCGATACCTATTGCGTGACAAATTATAATGCTTATAGTGCGGGAGCAACGTATGAAGAGAGCAAAAGGCTGGCAGAAAATATTCTGGAGGCTTATACGGACGCAGTAAATATCCGGAAAAATTATGTGAATCAGAGCGATGCCTATACGGGATTAAACTGGTGTGAGATTCCTTCTGTCATCCTGGAGATGGGCTACCTTTCCAATCCGGAGGATGATGTATATCTGAATGATTCGGAAAACTGGAAATGTATAGCCGGGGGAATCGCAGATGGATTGGATGATTATTTCCAGGAACAATATAGGGAATAGGAGATTGGTTATGAGAGAGTGTCCAATGTGTGAGTGTACTGATGTCCCCGAGCATGCGGGGCGTTGCCCGTTTTGCGGGTACACCTTTAGGGAATCAGCGCAGAGAAAAACAGATCAGTCGGAGAGTTTCGGTGGTTCAATATGGGACAGGTTGTATGAAAATCCTACTGAAACCCCGCCTCCAGAAGAAAAAAGAGATGATAGGATTTTGTGGTTTCAGAATTTCCAGAATTAAGAGATTTCCGATATTGGAATTTCCCATGAAACCCGGCTATGTAATAACATAACGCCAATCAAAAAATCAAGCTGCAGAAAGATTTTAGCCTAATAGACTGAAAGGGCAACAGTGGTGAGTAATAAAATAGCCAAATTTCATGCAGAATAATTTTCTGTGTGGTAAAATAAGAAATTTTTCGCACAGGAGATTATATAAATGAGAAAAATGAAAAAGAAACCGAAAGAAACAGGACCGTGAGATCTTTGATTTTATGATGGGTACAAATCATCATTTATATTCCTTAAGAGAATGGGTGCTGGAAATGGATAACCGAAGAAATCAGAGTTATATCACATATACCTAGGCAGACCTGGGATATATGGCGATCCTTAAGAATGTATGCGGTCAGCATTTCATAAGGGAAATGGAAGAAAATTTTAATATGGACACCTGTATTGACACGCTGCGTATCATGTCAGGGCAGAAGGGACTTGATGAAATGCCTCATTACGATATGCTGAATTACTATCTGGAAAGGCTGTCTTCGGATTGCCTGGCGGACTTAAGAAAGAAAATGATAATAAACCTGATCTGAGGAAAACAGTTTAATAAAGGACGTCTTCGGGGGAATTCTTACAACGGTAATGATGCGAGGGATGGCGGCAAAGAGCAGCAGGCGGAACAGGTACCAAGATACTCAAAAAAGGAGAATGTTTTGTTATGAAAAATGTAAAAAAGTTTGTTTTTGCTATGCCTTATGATAGCTGCCGCATTCTCTGGCTGTGGAGAAAAACAGGAAAATTATGAGGCGGATGGCGAGAGGGGGAATCTGCAATCTCCGAATCGAAAAATTCGGAAGAAGAAAGTGAAGCAGAAGTGGATCAGGTATATGATTTGGAACAATTGAAAGAAATGATTGCGCAAAGCGATTTGAAGAACTATTCTGAGTATGGGGAGGTTACGTATTTGGCTGTCAAAAACGGAGAGACCTACACCTATTACAATTCAAATCTGCGAACGATACAGGGATATGGAAGAGAGGAATATAACACACAGGGCCTGAATGGGATTGTGGTGCTGGATAACTTGATGCCTGTATACTCTGTGTTCCGTAATAGCGGTAATGAAGTTGTATTATTCTGCGAGAATGAGCTGCCAAACTGCTGCTATAAAGTGATGGATTGACCGAGCAGATATGTGATTCCGATTGCACTCACTATAGACTGGGATGGAACATACAGAACATGTGCATATTATTTATGGGAGGATACTGGCTTAGACAATATTGCTGATTATCTGCTGGCATCATTGACGGATGGAAATAGGGAAAGAGTTTGGGGAAACAGATCTCATTTATCTATTGAGCTTGGGCTGATTGATGACATGGAGCCGGAACAGTTTATGGAAACCTGTCAGGAAACGATGGGATCACTTGATACTGAAGGTAATGGATTACTGTTGGTAGAAGATAGTCCTTCATCGCATGTCTTTTCCTACTATGATGGATCAACCAGATACGATTACACGGCATATTGTGATTTTGGAATATACGATTACTCTTCTTATGATTTAACCTACAGGATAACAACAAGGGGCTATGCCCAATATGATATCTCGGGTTTGGAGAAAGGGAGATACTCGTTGGGCGGAATAATATTTGAAATTATTGATTGATATCTGACAATTGTACTATACATAGCTCTTGGAGCAAGTGTGCCGTGCGTTTGGTACACCTATTGGATACATAATCAATTACTACATGCAAATGTAGCTGTGAACAAAAGTATACGAAGCGGTGAGGCAAAATGATTGTCTTGTCGCTTTGCTCTTATTATAGAATTAGAATTCAAATTTTCTGCTCGGTTGACAAATGCAATATTGTATACTTACATCAATTGGACTACCGATCAAAAAGAAGGAGGGCAGAAATATGGGATATCTGTTTGAAAATATGGAGCATATGGATATCCAGGCGGAGCGCCGGGAGAGAATGCAAGCACAGAAGAGCCTGGAGGATGCAGAGAGGAAGCTGGATGACACAGAGAAGAAGTTGAATGATGCAGAAGAGAAACTGGATGACACAGAGAAGAAGTTGAATGACACAGAGAAAAAGCTGGATGCTACAGAGCATGAACGGGATGAA
>JAGANP010000296.1 GCA_017624175.1 Lachnospiraceae bacterium
ATCCAAAGGGACATATGCAGCTCCCCCATTCCCGATAAGATCACCAGCCCTACGGTCAGCAGGATTCCCGTCATGATGAATGCCGATAGGGTGGACGCCAGAAAATAGGACAGGACAATCTGCCATCTCCTGATCGGGGTGGCCGAAATATCATAGTCGATTTTCTGCTCCCTGTCCTTGACAATGGTGGACAGACAGTTATAGGGAATCGTGATCATGGCGGAGCCCAGAATGCCCACTAAAAGGATTCCGTTCACCAGCATCTCCACATCCTCGGCAGCTACCATGGTCTCCAATCCCTGCATGGCAGCATCCACCGCATCCACAAAGGTTCCTTTCAGAAACAGCAGATACAGCACAAATACGATAATGGACGTCAGCAGAGAAAAAATCACAGACTGAATGTCCTTAAAATAAATCAGCAGATTTCTTTTGGTAAGTCCCGCAAATCCTCTCATCCCCTCAGCTCCTTTCCGGTCAGATTCAGGAAAACGTCATCCATACTTCCTTTGATGATCTCGTAATCCGTAATCTGCTCTCTATGGGCATAAATAAATTCCGTAATATTTCCGTCAAACCGGATATTATAGTGATCCACATCATAGGCATATTGCGCCGAAAGCTCCCGGATCAGCGTTTCCGCCTCCTGACAGGGCTCTGTATACCACACCAGCCGGGAACAGGTATATTCCGTCTTCAGCTGCGCCGGGGTGCCCTTACAGATGATTTTTCCCTTATCCAGAATCACCACATGATCAGCATCCCTGGTCTCCTCCATGTAGTGGGTGGTCAGGAAAATGGTCATTCCCCTTTCCTGCCGCAGATAATGGATATAATCCCAAACCAGCTTTCTGGATTTCGGATCCAGGCCGGTGGTGGGCTCATCCAGAAACAGAATCCTGGGATTGTGAATCAATGCCCGCATGATATCCACCCGTCTGCGCTGTCCGCCGGACAACTTCTCATACCTCCGGTTCCAGATCTCCTCCATCTCAAAGCTCTCCGCAAACGGCGCCAGCCGGTCTGCAATCTCCGCTTTGGATAAGCCATAATAGGATCCCCTCGTATAGAGGTTTTCCTTTACAGTCAGCTTACTGTCCAGCACGGAATTCTGAAAGACAATACCGATCAGGCTGCGGATTGCGTCGTCCTCCTTTCCCAGCACATGATTGCAGATGGTTACCTCCCCCGTTGTCTTTTCCAGGATAGTACAGAGCATATTAATCGTCGTGGATTTTCCTGCGCCGTTTTCCCCTAAAAAAGCAAATAATTCCCCCTCTTCTACGGAAAAAGATATGTCATCCACTGCCAGATGTTCTTTGTACTTCTTTACCAGATGGTCTACCCTAATGACTTCCATTTTGCCATCTCCTCCTTTCTCAGATGTTATCATACCTGAAAAAAGAGAGACAAAAAAGAGCAGCCCGACCAAGCTGCAAAAAACCGGTTCCAAGCTGCACTTATTTTTACTCCGTATCCTGTATCTCTTTTAACGCTCTGTTCATTTTTTCTTCGTCCAGCTTTCCCAGCCATAGCGACGCCAGCCAGACAAAAGCATAAACCGCAAAATAGGCAAACACCACAAATAAGTATTGCTGCAGATTCTCATACCAGTGAAACAGATATCCGATCAGAGACACAATCCCAAATAACAGGAGGCAATGCCCAAATAGCCTGATCAGGAACTGTTTCTTTGTCAGTTTCTCTTCATGA
>JAGANP010000297.1 GCA_017624175.1 Lachnospiraceae bacterium
ATGACGGGCAGATTCCAGTTGTTGCTTCGTGCGTCTGTCGGGACGGAATATGATGACAGTGGAATGTGTACTGCAACGGAATATCTGAAGTGGTACGATGCTTTTTTGAATGAAAATGAGATAACTGGCATGGGGAACCTTGATCCTATTCTCTATACAGACATTTGTTCATTTTATAATAGCGATACCGGAGAGGCATTTTTTACTTCTGATGCGTTTAAGGAGCTATTAATCACTTATAAAGAAATTACGAATCAACATAAAGGTGAGTTGGATACATATCTTGGCAGAGATAAGGGTTATACCATTTCACGTATTGCGAAAGGGCCTTGCTGGTATATGAATTGGTCTAATATTCCTGCGCTTGCAGACCCTGATTGCAAATTTACGGGAATGCCGTCTTCTGCAGGAAACAGTGTCATTCAAATGTCATTGATTTATCCCATGGGAATCCTAAGTACTTCGGATTTTAAAGAGGGGGCTTTTGATTTTATTATGTATTATTGCAGGCTTACTGAGTATTTTTGGAAAGACAGTCCTATAGAGGAGGGCGATTCCTATCTGACTTCTGCATCTTTTCCACATATGAAGATGTCCTGAATCAAGAGATATTTGAAACAGAAAAGCCGTTTTATGCGACAAGAGGTGAATCTTACGCATTTGAGGATATTACGTATTACTATTATACCGATGAGCAAAAGGAACAACTAAAGAATTTGATAGAGAAAGCTGTTCCGGATACCAAACTGCAAAAAGATATCTATAAAATTTTCACAGAAGAGATTGATGGATATCTTTATGGAAACAAAGAACTGGATAAAGTATGTGAAATTCTTCAAAATCGTATTAGTCTATACCTGTCTGAATAGCATTCAAAATCGAATCCGATTTTGCAAAACCCGTATGCCCGGCAGCACAGCTGCGGGGCATGACAAACAAGTATTATGTTTGTTTGCAGATAGAAATTGTTATGCTATAATATATAAAATACTTTGTATTTGACATGACTGGACCGAAAGTGCGCTAAGGCACAGGGATATCTAAAACAAATTAAATGGAGAATGGCGGTGCTATAAGTGAAAAAATTATTGGCATTAAAGATAATTTTTGCTCTTTTGGCGGTCACTCTGACGGGTTGCGCTGCCAGTGAACTGCCGCAGGACGATAAAGAACTTAACAATATATACTATCCAGGAATTTCCAGGACAACTTTAAAACATGTTTATAATTATATGGCAAGTTACGCTTATAATTTGTTATACTATGATGGTTCTGTATATACTTCTTTTTATATTAATTCTGTGCAGGACAGATCAGAAATCCCCATGGAAAATGTGGCAGGAAGAGAACTTGCCAAGGTATACGGGAATCATGAGATATATTGGTCTGTGGATGAAAACGATCTGGCAAATAGTACCCTTATCGGAACCATTTATAGCGTAAATGGATATGATGAAGATTTCCGTGTCTGTATTTACTATGAAAAAACATGGCC
This sequence comes from Lachnospiraceae bacterium, assembly GCA_017624175.1. Lineage (GTDB taxonomy): Bacteria > Bacillota > Clostridia > Lachnospirales > Lachnospiraceae > Acetatifactor. Next base: position 1,496 of record JAGANP010000297.1, read on the forward strand.
GCAAACTGTATATGGCTTACAGATATTTGAAAAGCTGAATGATATAACGCTGTGTAAGGGCAGTGAGCTATATCAGGATCGGCTGCATTTAGATCAGGCCGTTGCTGTTTATGATGCGGATAATCACAATTTCTCCCTGACGGAACAGCCTCTGGTGGAATTTATGGAAGCTTTATTTGACGGCCCGTTTATGGAAGCCGATGCGGATATATGTTCCGTGATTGACCATTCGGAAGCAAAAGCCCTATATTTTGAAGATGCGCTGGGGCTAATCACGCAGATCGATATTTATTCGGAAGGATATGTGGTAATGAGAAAGCATGAAGATCTGTTTGTCGTACAGATTGATCCGGTAATTTCAGAGAAAATAACAGGCGGAATCATAAATCAATGAAGAGACGAGGAATTGAATGCAGATATTCTGGTATATTCAAGGCTCGTGTCTCAAAAAAGAAATAGGAAATTTATAACTCATATCAATACGACTTTTTGGGGGCATGCCCTGCAGCACAGCTGCGGGGTATTTCACTTGCTTTTACCGCTCCGATGACGTATACTAATAGGGCAAAGCTGTCCAATCGGGGCAGCAAAAGGAACGGAAAGGAATCAAGCGGATATGATGACAGAAAAGCTGGCTCTGTCAGATGACATTCTGATGCAGATAGAAAAGCCCGCACGGTATATCGGCAACGAAGTCAATGCGGTAGTAAAGGACAAGTCCCGGGTGGATGTGCGATTTGCCATGTGTTTCCCGGATGTGTATGAGATCGGTATGTCCCACCTGGGCATCCAGATCCTCTACGATATGTTTAACAGCTGGGAGGATGTGTGGTGCGAGCGGGTCTATTCCCCCTGGGTGGACTTAGACCGCATCATGCGTAAGCAGCATATCCCCCTGTTCGGGCTGGAGTCCCAGGAGCCCATCAAGGATATGGATTTTCTGGGGATTACCATACAGTATGAGATGTGCTACACCAATATTCTGCAGGTGCTGGATCTGTCCCAGATCCCGCTGCTGGCATCGGAGCGGGGAGAGGACTGTCCCATCGTCATCGGCGGCGGTCCCTGTACCTATAATCCGGAGCCCATTGCGGATTTTTTTGACCTGTTTTATATCGGCGAGGGGGAGACTCAGTACCGGAATCTGCTGGATCTGTATAAGGCATGCAAAAAAGAGGGCTGCGGCAGAGTGGAATTTCTGCGCCGGGCAGCGAAGCTTCCGGGGATGTATGTTCCCCGGTTTTATCAGGTATCCTATCATGAGGACGGCACCATCAAAAGCTTTGAACCCACGGAGGAGGGAATCCCCCGGACCATCTTAAAAGAGGTGGAAATGCAGGTGTCCGATACCTATTATCCCATGAAGCCGGTGGTACCCTATATCAAGGTAACCCAGGACAGGGTGGTGCTGGAGATTCAGCGGGGCTGTATCCGGGGCTGCCGGTTCTGCCAGGCCGGGCAGCTGTACCGGCCGGTGCGGGAGCGGGATGTGGAGGTGCTGAAAAAGTACGCTCTGGAGATGCTGAAAAATACCGGTCCTGAGGAAATCTCTCTGAGTTCTTTAAGCTCCAGCGACTACAGTAAGCTGCCGGAGCTCATTGATTTCCTGATTGAGGAGTGCAAGGAGAAAAAAGTCAATATTTCTCTGCCCTCCCTGCGGATCGATGCGTTTTCCCTGGATGTCATGAGTAAAGTGCAGGATATCCGCAAGTCTTCCCTGACTTTCGCTCCTGAGGCCGGCAGCCAGCGGCTGCGGAACGTGATCAACAAGGGGCTGACCGAGGAGGATATTATCCATGGTTCCACCCTGGCCTTTCAGGGAGGCTGGACCCGGGTTAAGCTGTACTTTATGCTGGGGCTGCCCACAGAGACGGAAGAGGATATGCGGGGCATAGCGGAGCTTTCCAATAAGATTGCTGCTACCTTTTTTGAGGAAGTGCCCAAGGAGGCCAGGATAAACGGCAGGGTGCAGATTGTCACCAGCACCTCTTTTTTTGTGTCCAAGCCCTTTACCCTTTTCCAGTGGGCCAGTCAATGCACGAAAGAGGAGTTTATCGAAAAAGCCTACTTTACCCGGAAATGCATCTCCGAACAGCTGAACCAGAAGAGCATTAAGTACAACTATCACGAGGCGGATGCCAGTGTCTGGGAGGGCGTTCTGGCCCGGGGAGACCGGCGTCTGTCCCGGGTGATTCTGGGGGTATACCGGAAGGGCTGCTTCTATGATGCCTGGAGTGAATATTTTAAAAATCAGATCTGGGAGGAGACCATGGCGGAATGCGGCCTGACCACGGAATTCTATTCCCACAGGGAGAGACCCTTAGACGAGATCCTGCCCTGGGACTTTATTGACTGCGGCGTGACCAAGGAATTCCTGAAGCGGGAGTGGCTGAAAGCACAAAAGGAGCAGATTTCGGAGAACTGCAAGGTTCGGTGTCAGGGCTGCGGCGTGACCCGGTTTGGCGGCGGCATCTGCTTTGAACCCAGAGAAGTGGGCAGCTACGGCGGATGTTAGCTGACCGGACTTTTGCGGAATCGGCAGTCAGGTCAGGATGGACTGTTCCGGGGCGGGAAACAGGAGGAACCGGAAATGGCAGGACGGACTGCGGATATGCATGGGAATAGGATGGAGAAGTAAGAGATGAAAGTAAGAGTTAAATTTCGCAAATACGGCCCGGTGCGCTTTATCGGCCATCTGGATGTCATGCGTTTTTTTCAGAAGTGCATCCGGCGGGCAGAGATAGATGTGGCCTATACCACCGGCTACAGTCCCCACCAGATTATGACCTTTGCGGCACCGCTGGGCGTGGGGCTGACCAGCGACGGCGAATATATGGATATTGAATGCAACAGCGTTACCACCTCCGAGGATATGATAGAACGTTTTAACCGGGCCAGTGTGCCGGGAATAGAGATTGTCAGCGTGGTACTGCTGCCGGAGCAGGCGGGCAATGCTATGGCCAGTGTGGCGGCTGCTTCCTATACGGTAAGATTCCGGGAAAATCGGGAGCCCTCCTTTGATTATCTGGGGCAGCTGGCGGATTTTTATGCCCGGCCTGAGATCCTGATCACCAAAGAAACGAAGAAAAATACCCTGACCCTGGATATCCGTCCGGGAATCTATGGGCTGCAGGCAGATCCGGAGAGCCGTACCATCCGGATGCTGGTGGACGCTTCCAGCAGCGGCAATATCAAGCCGGTGCAGATCCTGGAGGCCTATGTGGCTCTGCATGGGGAAAACCTGGCGGAAAATGCCTTTACTGTACACCGCAATGATACCTATCTGAATCTGGCGGCGGAGGGCGAGCCCCGACAGCTGGTGCCCATGGACGCCATCGGCAGTCAGATTCTGGAGCCGATGGTGGATGAGAAGCGGCTTCAGATTGCCCGGGAGGCACAGCAGCGCAAAGAAGAAGCCGTCAGAGAGGCCGAGCGTATCCGTCAGGAGGCTATGGCAGCCAAAGAAGCGGAGCTGCAGGAATGGATGCAGTCCCGTGGCGATAAGGAAAAACAGGCGGCCCGGGAAGCGGGGCAGCAGTCATGAGCAGGGGAATTCTGCAGTTCACGGACCGGTCAGAGTGGGAAACGCAGCAAAAAGCCCGGGAGCGGGGCAGGGTGCTGATTACCGCCGTCTCCTCAGAGCTTCTGATGGCTCTGCTTCTGAAACAGGATCGCCTGACGGCAGTGCAGACCTTTTCCGGCGGACAGAAAAGTCATATCGGCGCCATTTATCTGGGCAAGGTCAAAAAGCTGGTGAAAAATCTCAATGCCTGTTTTGTGGAGATTGCAGATCGGGAGCAGTGTTTTCTGTCTCTGGATGCCCTGACAGATCCCCCATTTCTGACCAACAGGGTCTATGACGGCAGACTCCTGGAGGGGGATGAACTGCTGGTACAGGTGGAGCAGGATGCGATCAAGACCAAGCAGGCGGCAGTGACCACAAGGATCAGTCTGCAGGGGGAATATTTTGTGCTTTCCACCGGGGAGAAGCGGGCCGGGATATCCAAAAAGCTGGGAGAACAGCAGCGAAAAGAACTACGCAGGCTTCTGACTGACTGGCAGGTAACGGATCAAAACGGCGTACCGGTGCAGCAGGAAGGGCTTCCCTCCTTTGGTCTGGTGGTGCGCACCCAGGCCGGACAGCTGCTGCGGCAGGCCTGGGACGAGAACCGGAAAGAAAACCGGGAGGAAAACCAGGAAGAAAATCAGGAAGAAAACCGGAGACAAACGCCGGAGACAGAGGCAGCGGAAGTACTGCACCGGGAGTATGATGCCCTGTACCGCCGTTTTTCCGCCCTGTTTCTGCAGGGGCGTTACCGCACCTGTTTTACCTGCCTGCAGGAGGCAGGATCAGCCCTGGAGGAGACCTTACGGTCATTCCCGGCCGGTGAATACCAGGAAGTGGTAACAGAGCTGCCGGGAATCTATGAGGAACTTCAGCAGCTACAGGGGCAGAAAGCGTTTCTGACAGGTAAGGAGCTCCGGCTGTATCAGGATGAAAGCGTTTCCCTGCATCAGCTTTACGGGCTGTCCGCCAAACTGGAGGAGGCACTGGGAAAAACGGTGTGGCTGAAATCCGGAGCCAATCTGGTGATTGAGCAGACGGAGAGCCTGACGGCCATTGATGTAAATACAGGAAAAAGTATTGTGGGGCTTGGCAGGAAATCTGCAGCGGAAACCATACGCCGAGTCAATCTGGAAGCGGCCCGGGAGGTGGTTCGCCAGCTGCGGCTGCGAAATCTTTCCGGTATTATCATTGTGGACTTTATCAACCTGGCTTCGACGGATCAGGAGGAGGAGCTGCTGACGTATCTGCGGGAACTGGCCAAAGAGGATCCGGTGACCGTGCGGGTGGTGGACATGACGCCTCTTGGCCTGGTGGAGATCACCCGGAAAAAAGTGAGCCCATCCCTGGCAGAGCAGTTCAGACGCCGCCGGGGGACAGGGGAAGCTTAGCATGCTTAGAAAGGTAAGATGGAATATGAAGCTTCTGAAAATGGAAAAAGTCAGAGACGGAAAATATCTGAAGAATTATGAACTGACTTATTTAAATAAATCCGGCAACGAGAAAAAATATGAGATTGTCAGCCGCAGGGAGCTTTCTTCTCCGGCGGATCTGGGAGCTAAGCCCAGCGGAGTATCCATTATAGCAATCTGTCGGGGGCGGCTGCTTTTGCTGCAGGAATTCCGAATGGGTATCAACAAGACGATTTACAATCTGTGCGCCGGTATGCTGGAAGAGGGAGAAACCATCGAGGAATGTGTTCAGAGAGAGCTGTATGAGGAAACCGGCCTTTCGATCCGGCGGATCCGGGCAATCCTGCCGCCCTCCTACGCAGCGGTGGCCATCTCCGATACCACCACCTATATTGCCATCGTGGATGCGGAGGGGGAGATGGCGGATCACACCTCGGAAAATGAACAGATTGAAGCCCGGTTCTATACCCGGGAAGATGTCGCCGGACTCCTGCAGACCGAAGAATTCAGCTCCAGGGCGCAGCTGGCAGCTTACTTTTTTGCGCAGGGCTGTCTGGAGGAAAAGAGGGAAGAATATTGATGAAAATTTTTGCTTACTGTTTAAGGGAATTTGATGAGAAAGCCATGTTTGACCGTCTGGCAGAGGAATTCGGGGCGCAGTACGGCTACAGCACGGAGTATCCCGGTCCGGACAATGTAGAACTGGCCCGGGGCTATGATGCTGTCAGCTGTACGCCCTGCAATATGGGGGCGGATATGCTGCAGCGCTTTTATGATGTGGGCGTGCGGTATGTCGCCACCCGCTCCATCGGCTTTGACCATATTGATCTGGAAAAAGCCCGGCAGCTGGGAATCGGCGTATGCCATGTCAGCTATGAGCCGGAGACGGTGGCCGATTATACCATCATGCTGATGCTCATGTGCTGCCGCAACATGCCCCATATCATGAACCGTTCCCTGGTGCAGGACTATACCCTGAAGGGCAAGATGGGCAGAGACATCAGCGACTGCACCGTAGGCATCATCGGGGCCGGACAGATCGGCCGCACAGTGATCCGGCATCTGAGCAGCTTCGGCTGCCGGATTCTGACTTATGATCTGTATCAGGATCCCGAGACGGCAAAGCTGGCCGAATATGTGCCCCTGGAGCAGCTATATGCCGAGAGTGACATTATTACACTTCATACCCCGGCTACGGCGGAGAATTATCATCTGATCAACGCCCAGGCACTGGCCGCTATGAAAGACGGCGTAATCCTGATCAATACCGCCAGGGGAACGCTGGTGGATACGGAGGCGTTGATTCAGGGGCTGGAGTCCGGGAAAGTGGGGCATGCGGCCCTGGACGTTCTGGAGGATGAGGCGGGGCTGTACTATGCCAACCGCATGGGCGAGGTAATTGTCAACCGCCAGATGGCTATTCTGCGGGCGTTCCCTAATGTGATTCTGTCGCCTCACACTGCTTTTTATACCGAAAAGGTGGTATGGAATATGGCTTACAAGACCTTTAAAGGCGTGCAGGATATGATGGAGCAGGCCACAAATCCCCTGGTTATCGTACCGGGAGCACGGAAATAACCCAAAAAACTTTTGCTCCCATGCAGTGCAGCCGTGTACCTTGAAATGGAGGAGATACCTGTGAAAACGATGGAAAAAGAGACAAAAAAGCCCATATTTAATTTTTGTCTGAAGGTGATTTTGCCAATACTTCTTCTGCTGACGGTTTTGGTCATGGCCTTAACCTACCGGATGGTCTGGAAAGCTTGTAATGACGTATCGAAAGCAGATCAGGCCATTGCCGAGAGCGGTATTCTGTATCTGTTTACCGTATTGGAAAACGGAGAGGAGGGAAGTTACTATGAAGTGTCCCGCATTATGGAGAATGAGAATAACCCTTATGCATATACCTATATTGCCTTTCGGGTGACAGAAGAACAGCGGAACGA
>JAGANP010000298.1 GCA_017624175.1 Lachnospiraceae bacterium
CTTGGTCTGATTGGCCAGAGAGGAAATCTCCCCGGCCACTACCGCAAAGCCCCGGCCTGCCTCCCCGGCCCGGGCTGCCTCAATACTGGCGTTCAGGGACAGCAGACTGGTCTGATTGGTAATCCCTGTAATCATCTCAATAATGGTATTCATCTTCTCTGTCTGTGCCGACAGCTCTGCCATCCGGCTGATCACCGTCTCATTGGCTGCCATGGACTTCTGCACCTGCTCCGCCATGGCATCAATATTTTTCTGACCGTCCTCAATCATTCCGGCGGCATTCTCCACACCTCTGTCAATATCCTCTGCCGACTCTTTTACCTTGGAAATATGGTTCTGGATCTCCTCGGTCCGAATCAGCTGATGCTGTACCGAATCCGCCGTCTCCCCACTGCCCTCGGTCACTTCTTTCATGGAATCCTGGATCCGCATAACGGACTGGCCCAGCCGCTCCATCTTGTCGGTGACTTGCCCGATTCCCTGGCTGATATGCTCCGCCAGCTCCAGCGTATTGTTAAGCATCTGGGTGGATTTCTCCTTTTCCGCATTCAGATTCGCCAGCTTATGTCTGTTCAGTTTATTCGGGCAGCCGGTAGATATGGCAGAATACACCGCCATCAGAAGCAGACATGCTACACGAATCTCCACATCAGTGATCTGATCGGAGGAATAGCCCACTGATATCGCTTTATTGGTGATATCCACTGCATTGATCAGAAGACTTACTCCACAGATCGTAATGCAGAACCGCACATTGGAATAAAGAGTAATCACCATCAACAACGGCACAATATAGACAAAATTTAAAGTACTGCTAGCTGTAAAAAGAGAATAAGTATACAAAATACTATAAAATACGCCCAACATGTACATTATGTATTTACTTTCCCGGTTCTTTTTGTACACCATCCACTCGGCAATTACAGGCACAAAGCACAGGATTTCAAAGATACAGATATATCCCAGCGACCTGGCTCCTTTCATCATCTCCAAAATATAGGCCAGTCCCAGCACTGTATCAATACCCGTGTGACACAAAAGAGTGACCCAGTTGACATATGCTTTTTCAGATAGTTTCATGATTTCCCTCCTAAGAATTACGCATTTCCCTGTTTTCATGCCTGAGTTTCGGAAAATTGCCTATTTTCAATTATAATATCATATCTTTGGCAAAAAAGATATAGGAATTGTGATTTTCACTGTTCTTTTTTTCAGAATGTGCTATAATTGCCATGAGCAGTAAAAGCTTATCACAGGCCGTTCCTGTTAATTCCCTTTACCGGGGATATACTAAATGCGGGCCTTTAAAACAGCAGACTTTCAGCCGGACATGGATCATGGGTGTGTGTGCCGGAAGAAAAGCTGCGGAACTTAAAATCAGCAGATTTTCGGACGGCACACTGATCCATGTATGGACGCTTTGCGGCCGGACATGGATCATGGGGATGTGTGCCGGAAAGAAATCTGCGGAACTCATAATAGGAGGTATTTATGCTGCAACTAGAGAATCTCTCCTTTCAGGTAACGGATACATCCGATGCACAAAAGGAGATTATTAAGAACCTGAATCTGACCATAGATGACCATCGTTTTATTGTAATCACGGGGCCAAACGGCGGCGGCAAGTCCACCCTGGCCAGGCTGATCATGGGAATCGAGAAACCCACTCATGGACGGATTCTTTTTAACGGGCTGGATATCACAGATATGTCTGTGACCGAACGTGCCAAATGCGGTATCAGCTTTGCTTTTCAGCAGCCTGTACGCTTTAAGGGAATCAAGGTCAGGGATCTGATCACCCTTGCGGCAGGAAACACGCTCACCACTGCCGGAGCCTGCGAATATCTGTCTAAGGTAGGCCTGTGTGCCCGGGACTATATCAACCGGGATGTGGACGCAAGTCTTTCCGGCGGAGAGCTAAAGCGGATCGAAATCGCAACCATATTGGCCCGGAACACACCGCTGTCGGTATTTGACGAGCCGGAGGCCGGTATTGACCTGTGGAGCTTTAATAATCTGATCAAAGTGTTTGAAGAGCTGCACGAGACCGACACCGACCGTTCCCTCATCATCATCTCCCATCAGGAACGGATCCTGAACATTGCGGACGAGATCGTGGTGATCGCTGACGGACAGGTGAAAGCCCAGGGCTGCCGGGAAAACATTCTGCCGGAGCTGCTGCAGGATACCGGCAGCTGCCGCTTCTATAAGGAAGTACAGGAATAGGAGGTACAGGATATGGATGCAATACAGAAAGAACTGTTAGAACAGGTGGCAGGACTGCATGAAATGCCTGCCGGTGCCTATAATATCCGGGCCAACGGAGAGTCAGTAGCCCGCAGTACTACCGCACATATTGATATTGTTACCAAGACGGACAAATCCGGCATCGACATTGTTATCAAGCCCGGCACCAAAAAAGAAAGCGTACACATCCCTGTGGTCTTAAGCCAAAGCGGATTGACCGAGATGGTCTATAATGATTTTTACGTGGGGGATGACTGTGATGTCACCATCGTGGCTGGCTGCGGTATCCATAACAGCGGCGACCAGATGTCCAAGCACGACGGCATTCACACTTTTTACATCGGAAAGAACTCCCACGTCAGATATGTGGAGAAGCATTACGGTTCCGGCGAGGGCACCGGAGAACGGATCATGAATCCTGAAACCGTGGTGGAGCTGGGTGAAAACAGCTTTATGGAATTAGAAACCGTCCAGATCCGGGGAGTGGACTCCACCAAACGTTCCACCAGGGCCACATTGGCAGACGGCGCTAAGATCATCGTAACCGAGAAGCTCATGACCCACGGCAAGCAGTATGCGGAAACCTCGTTTCATGTGGATCTGAACGGGGAGGGTTCCAGCGCCAATGTGATCTCCCGGGCTGTAGCCAGGGACGATTCCCGGCAGCTGTTCCTTTCCCAGATCAACGGCAACAATAAATGCGCAGGCCACTCCGAATGCGACGCCATCATCATGGACAACGCAAAGATCAGCGCCATCCCGGAAATCACTGCCAACCATCTGGACGCCGAGCTGATCCACGAAGCCGCCATCGGCAAGATCGCCGGAGATCAGATCGTCAAGCTGATGACCCTGGGACTGACCGAGGAAGAGGCAGAAGCCCAGATCGTCAATGGATTTTTAAAGTAATTATACAGAAGCGGTATTCCACAATTTTGCAGGAATACCGTTTTTTTTGCAAAAATCGAAAAAAGAATTTTCCCGTCTGCTGAAAAAGGC
>JAGANP010000299.1 GCA_017624175.1 Lachnospiraceae bacterium
CCTGTCCTTTATGCAGTATGCGGAGCTGGTATTTATCTCCGCTAAGACAGGACAGCGGCTGCCCAAGCTTTTTGAAACCATTGATATGGTCAGCGAGAACCACGCCATGAGAGTGGCTACCGGCGTGCTGAACGAGATCATGGCGGAGGCCGTGGCCATGCAGCAGCCCCCCTCGGATAAGGGCAAGCGCCTGCGCCTGTACTATATCACCCAGGTGTCGGTAAAGCCCCCCACCTTTGTGATCTTTGTCAATGATAAGGAACTGATGCATTTCTCCTACACCCGATATATCGAAAACCAGATCCGGGAGACCTTTGGCTTCAGAGGAACCCCTCTGCGGTTTACCATCAGAGAACGAAAGGACAAGGAAGCATGATACGTGTAGTATGTTTATTGATCGGCTATGTATTTGGTCTGTTCCAGACCGCTTATTTTTACGGCAAGGCCCACGGCATTGATATCCGGGAACACGGCAGCGGCAATTCCGGCACCACCAACGCTCTGCGGGTGCTGGGCACCAAGGCGGGGCTCATTGTGTTTGCGGGGGACTGTCTGAAATGTATGGCGGCCGTGTGGCTGGTGCGGCTGCTCTTCGGCGGCAGCTATCACCATATTATCTACCTGCTGTGCCTGTATACGGGAGCAGGAGCCATTCTGGGACATAATTATCCCTTTTACATGCATTTTAAAGGCGGAAAGGGGATTGCGGCCACTGCCGGGATGGTGCTGTCCTTTCATCCCTGGTTTGTGGTGACGGGGGTAATTGCGTTTTTCACCATCTTCTTTACCACCCACTATGTATCTCTGGGTTCTCTGCTGGTCTATACCATATTGATGATCCAGCTGGTGATCAGCGGACAGATGGGGCTTTTCCCGGAAATGACCCAGGGCCAGCTGATTGAAATGTATATTGTGTTCGGCGCACTGATGGTTCTGGCATTCTGGAAGCATCGGGAAAATATCGGACGTCTGATTCACGGCACGGAGCGGAAGACCTATCTGACGAAGAAAAATAAGGTGGAGGACGGCAGCGGACAGGAAGCCGGACAGGAGCAGAAGGCCGAAAAGGTGCAGGAATAGAGAAGCGCAGATATAGCAGAGGAAAGGATTCGGGAATCGGTTATGGCAAAGATTACAGTGATCGGCGGCGGCAGCTGGGGAATTGCTCTGGCAGTGCTGCTGCACAAAAACGGACATCAGGTGACGATCTGGTCGGCCCTGGAGTCGGAGATCGAGATGCTGCGCACGCAGCATGAACACAAGATGCTGCCGGGAGTAAAGCTGGCGGAGGATATGCGCTTTACGCTGGATGAGGAGGAGGCCGTGACGGGAGCGGATCTTCTGGTCATGGCAGTGGCCAGCAGCTTCACCCGCAGTACGGCGGCACGGCTCTGTCCCTATGTAGTTCCGGGCCAGCGCATCGTCAATGTGGCCAAGGGCATTGAGGAGCACACCATGATGACCCAGGCCCAGATCACGGAGCAGGAGATTCCCCAGGCCCAGGTGGCGGTGCTGTCAGGCCCCTCCCATGCGGAGGAAGTGGCCCGAGGGATTCCCACCACCATCGTGGTGGGCGCCAGAAAGCGCTCCACGGCGGAATATATCCAGAATCTGTTTATGAATGAGGTATTTCGTGTCTACACCCGTCCGGATGTGCTGGGGATTGAGCTGGGCGGCTCCCTGAAAAATGTGATGGCGCTGGCGGCAGGCATTGCGGACGGCCTGGGCTACGGGGACAATACGAAAGCGGCCCTGATCACCCGGGGCATCACGGAGATCGCCCGGCTGGGCACGGCCATGGGCGGTCGGTTTGAGACCATCTGCGGGCAGACAGGAAACGGCGATCTGATCTTAACCTTTTCCAGCATGCATTCCCGGAACCGCCGGGCCGGGA
>JAGANP010000300.1 GCA_017624175.1 Lachnospiraceae bacterium
AGAGAACGCCTCCCGAGCTGGCCGCCGATATCTACCGCAACGGCATCTACCTGACCGGCGGGGCCTCCCAGGTCAGCCATCTGGCGGATCGTATCAGCCAGGGGACGGGGCTGCGGGTCAATATTTCCGAGAACCCGCTGACCAGCGTAGCTGTGGGATTATCCAAGATCATCAACGAGGACAACTATAAAACAGTAGCCTATGCGATTGAAGGGATGAGTAAATGAGCCCAGTTATAAAGAAAAAAGGGGAGAAATTTACGATACCCAGTAAATATCTCCTTTTTATTTTAACCTGTCTGTGTACCCTGCTGATGGTGCTGACCCTGGGTACGGATATCTTTAATAAACCGCTGAATACCGCTGTGGGTTATGTGGTGGTGCCCTTTCAGCAGGGCATCAGCAAAGTGGGCAGCTGGCTTTCCAACCGGAAGGATGAGCTGATCCAGATCCGCCAGCTTCTGGATGAAAATGCGCAGCTGCAGCAGCAGGTGGACGATCTGCTGGTGGAGAACACTCTGCTCCAGCAGGAAAAAGCGGAGCTCAGCCGCCTGCGGGAGCTATATCTGCTGGATAATCAGTATGATGAATACCACAAGGTGGGCGCCCGGATCATAGCCCGGGACAGCGGCAACTGGTATTCCTCCTTTGTCATTGACAAAGGGGAAAATGACGGGCTGGAGATTGACATGAACGTGATCGCCAGCGGCGGCCTGGTAGGCCGCATCAGCGAGGTGGGACCCAACTGGGCCAGAGTCACTTCAATCATTGCCGATAACTCCAATGTATCCGCCAAGACGCTGAATTCTTCAGACACCATGATCGTCACCGGGGATCTGCAGACCATGCAGGACGGCGTGATCCGTTTCAGCCAGCTGATTGACAGCCAGGACAGCGTCGCAGTGGGAGATAAGGTAGTGACCTCCCATATCAGCGACAAATATCTGCCCAATATTTTGATCGGTACGATACATACCATCAATAGGGATTCCAACAACCTGACCAAATCCGGTTATCTGACGCCCGCTGTGGATTTTGAACATCTGGAGGAGGTACTGATCATTACGGATATGAAATGGGAGATGGAAGATGCTTAGAAAAATAACGCTGGCGGTGATGATCCTGTTCTGTTTCCTGCTGCAGACCACTGTTTTCCGCAGCCTGGCCTTTGCGGGGATCATCCCCAATCTGCTGATCGTGCTGACCTCTGCTTTCGGCTTTATGCGGGGAGAAAAGGAGGGGCTCTGGGTGGGATTCTTCGCCGGGCTGCTCTGCGATATCTTTTTCGGGGATATCCTGGGCTTCCATGCGCTGGTATATATGTATATCGGCTTTTTAAACGGCAAGTTCTGTAAAATCTTTTACCCCGAGGATATCAAGCTCCCCATTGCCCTGATTACGGTCAGCGACCTGTCCTACGGCATGATCTGTTATGTGCTGCTGTTTCTGCTGCAGGGCAGGCTGGATTTCCCTTTTTATCTGAAAGCGGTAATCCTGCCGGAGGTGGTGTACACCATAGTGGTTACCTGTCTGCTTTATCCGCTGGTGCTGTTTGTCAACAACCGGCTGGAAAGCTATGAGAGAAAGAGAGCGAAGAAATTTGTTTGATAAGCTGAAAGAAAATATCATTAATTTTTTTACCAGCAGACTGACGCTTCTGACGATTGTGTTCTGCCTGTTGGGCGGAATACTGGTCTACCGATGCTTCGTGCTGCAGATCGTACACGGCCAGGAATATCTGGATGATTTCATCCTGCAGACGGAGAAAACCCGGGATATTGCCAGTTCCAGAGGCAGCATCCGGGACCGTAACGGCAATGTCCTGGCCTATGACGAACTGGCCTATTCCGTCAAGATCGAGGATGTGTATGAGAGCAGCTCCAATAAGAACAGGGAGCTGAATGAAACGATCTATAAGCTGATCCATATGATCGAGAAAAACGGTGACCATATCATCACCGATTTCAATATTGTACAGGATGAAAACGGGAGCTATACATACAATGTATCCGGCACCCGGCTGCTCCGTTTTCTGGCGGATGTCTACGGGCATACCACCATTGACCTGCTGGAGGAGGAAGAAAAGGCGGCTACCCCCGACGAGGTGCTGAACTATCTGGGAAAGAAATTTGCCATCGGCCGGTATGCCGTGGAGGGGGACAGCAAGAGCGAATTCCTGGCGGGGGAGGGCTATACCCCGGAAGAGTTTCTGAAGATGGTCACGATCCGGTATGCCATGAACCTCACCAGCTACCGCAAATATATCGGCACTACGGTGGCTAAGGATGTCAGCGAAGAGACCGTGGCGGTGCTGATGGAGAATGCGTATCAGTTAGACGGCGTCTCCATTGTGGAGGATACGGTGCGCCGGTATAATGACAGTGAGTATTTTGCCCATATTCTGGGCTACACCGGCAAGATTGATTCGGAAGAGCTGACAGACCTCAATGCCGCCGATCTGGAAAGCGGCGGTACCGGAGAACGGTACAGCAGCAATGACGTGGTGGGCAAAAGCGGGATTGAGAAGTCCATGGAAGCCACACTGCAGGGCACCAAGGGGTATGAGACCGTATGTGTGGACAACATGGGCAAGGTCATCAGTATCCTGGATCGCCAGGAGGCCCAGGCGGGCAATGATGTGTACCTGACCATAGACAGCGATCTGCAGATTGCCTGCTATCATATTCTGGAACAGCATATGGCCGGTATCCTGGTGGACAAGATCATTGATGCCAAGGATGCGCCCTCCACCGGCAGCGGCGATATCAAAATCCCCATTTATGATGTTTATTACGCAACAATCAATAACAGCGTCATTGATATTACCCGTTTTACGGAGGAAAACGCAGGGGAAACAGAGCGGGCTGTCTATGAGAAATATCTGGACTATCAGGAACAGGTATACGCCCGTCTGCGGGAGGAGCTGCAGGAAAAGAAGACGACCTACAATAAACTGACCCTGGAATATCAGGTATATCAGCTGCATATCGTAAACACGATTCTGCGGGGCAGCGGCGTTCTGAACGCCGACCTGATTGATGCCGACGATCCGGTGCAGATTGCCTGGTCTGTGGACGAGGTGATCAGCCTGTATGAATATCTGAATCACTGCATTGCCCAGAACTGGATTGATGTGGACAAGCTGGAGCTGGAGCAGCAGTATGCCGATTCTGCCGAGATCTATGACAGAATCTGCGACTATATTTTTGACGCCCTGGACAAGAACCTGGAATTTCAGAAGCTGATTTACCGCTTTATGATTAAAAATGATGTGATCAGCGGCAGACAGATCTGTATGATCCTCTGTGAGCAGAATGCCATTGAGATTCCCGAGGAGGATGAACAGAGGCTCTATGACGGAACCCTCTCGGCGTTCCAGTTCATGATCAACCGGATCACCTATCTGGATATCACCCCGGCCCAGCTGGCGCTGTATCCCTGCAACGGCACGGCGGTGATCACGGATGTGAACACCGGCGAGGTGCTGGCTCTGGTGTCCTATCCGGGCTATGACAACAACAAAATGGCCAATTCCGTGGATCCGGAATATTACAGCAGGCTGCTGGCGGACAAAACCGGTCCCATGCTGAATTACGCCACCCAATATGCGGCGGCGCCCGGTTCCACTTTCAAAATGGTATCCGCCACGGCGGCGCTGATGGAGGGGATCATCAGTCTGACCGACAGAATCACCTGTACCGGCACCTATACCCAGGTAACGCCGTCCCCCAGA
>JAGANP010000037.1 GCA_017624175.1 Lachnospiraceae bacterium
CGAGAAAGGCGGATCTGCGGGCCTTTGTGCTGATGGCGGGTGAGCCCCTGGGGTGGAAGAGCGGCCTGACCCGGTTTTCACGCAACCCGGATTCCTTTATCGTCAACTCATCTCAGGGCGGAGGATTTAAAGATACATGGGTATTATCTCAGTAGAACAGACAGACCGTTTATATTGGCTGGGGAGGTACTCCGAGCGGGTCTATACCACGCTGCGGCTGTACTCCCACAGCTTTGACACCATGATCGATGAGATCACGGACAGCTATCAGGACTTTTGCCGGATGATCGATATTCCCGATGTATACGGCTCCAAGGAAGCGTTCCGGGAACAATATCCTTTTGATGAAAATAACCCGGATTCCATTCTGAGCAATCTGCTTCGGGCCTATGACAACGCCATTGTGCTGCGGGAGGAGATCGGCTCCGAGACCCTGTCCTATATCCAGCTGGCCATCTATGACATGAACCGGGCCAAAGTAAGCCGGGCGCCGCTGATTGAAATGCAGAGAGTTATCGACAACATTCTGGCATTCTGGGGAATTGCCGATGACAGCATTGATTCGGAGCAGGTGCGGAATATCATTAAGACCGGCAAGCGGATTGAGCGTGTGGATCTGTATGCCCGTTTGGGGGCAGGCCGCAGTGAACTGCGCCGGGAGATCAACCGGCTGGCGCCCCGTATCGAGCGCAGCGGCATCAGATATAAAAAAGAGAATATGGAGCATCTGAAAGCACTTGTGGAAGAACCGGAAATCCCTTATTATAAGATTGTGGAAAAAGTGGAAACAATCCTGTAGAGAGCCGGATGAGCCCTTATGCATCCGGTTTTCTGAGGCAGAAAGGGCACAAGTGCGATGAAAAGGCTTTTTTTTGACTATCATATGCAGATCAGCTACAGTCGGCCGGTAAGCTGCTGCCATTATACGATAAAATGTCTGCCGGGGAATACGGACAGGCAGCGGGTGGAGGAGATCCACATGGAGCTGCTGCCGGAGAGCCGTTACTGCCGGGGTGAGGACAGCTGGGGCAACGCCATGATCTTCGGCAGTGTGGAGGAGGCTCACGACAGCTTTCAGTACCGGATAAAGGGCCGGGTGACCACAGGGCTGGCGGAGAGTGAATCCCTGGGCAGGGAGAATCTGCTGGGCCTGTACCGGTATGTGGGCGATGCCTCCGGGGGAGGGCTGGCGTCAGCCGGGGAGAGCCTTAAGGAATACGGAAAAAAGCTGCGGCAGCAGTATGGAGGACAGGCTTCCCTGGAGCTGGCTCTGGAGATGATGCACCGGCTCCACGGAGATTTTACCTATCAGCCCCATGTGACGGATGTGCATACCACGGCTCAGACGGCCTGGGAGCTGGGGGCCGGAGTCTGCCAGGACTACGCCCATATCCTGATTGTGCTGTGCCGTCTGGCAGGGATTCCCGCCCGGTATGCGGCAGGACTGATGATCGGCGAGGGCGCCTCCCACGCCTGGGTGGAGGTGCTGGACGGGCAGCGCTGGTACGGGCTGGATCCCACCAATGATCTGCCGGTAAATGAGGACTATATCCGGTTGGGCATCGGCAGGGATGCGGCGGACTGCGCCCTGAACCGGGGACTGGTGCTGGGCGGCGGCTGTCAGACCCAGACCGTGTCCGTGGCAGTCCGGGAGATCCCGGCGGACGAGAAATGAGAATCCGATAGAGTGGGAGAGGAAAAAATGATTAAGACAATTTGTTCCGTGGGCTTGCCCGTGGATGAGACCCTGGAGATCCGGAAGAGGCGGATCACGCCCACCGGCAGAAAAGGGGAGAAAAAACAGTTAAAACGCATCAGCGTGGTGACGGGGATTCATGGGGATGAACTGGAGGGGCAGTATGTGTGCTTTCAGCTGGCCCGCCGGATCAAGGCGGAGAAGGAGAAGCTGACCGGCATCGTGGATCTCTATCCGGCCATGAATCCCCTGGGCATCGATTCCATCACCAGAGGGATTCCTGCCTTTGATCTGGATATGAACCGCCTCTTTCCCGGTAACAGGGACGGGGATATGACGGAGTATATTGCGGCAAAAATTATGGAAGATATTGACGGCTCGGAGGTGTGTATCGACATCCATGCCAGCAATATTTTTCTGACAGAGATTCCCCAGATCCGCATCAACGAGCTGCACAAGGAGAAGCTGATTCCTCTGGCCAGGCATACTAATGTGGATTTTATCTGGGTGCATGGCGCCAGTACGGTGCTGGAGTCCACGCTGGCCCACAGCTTAAACAGCCGGGGCGTTCCTACCCTGGTGGTAGAGATGGGCGTGGGAATGCGGATCACCAGAAACTACTGCGACCAGCTGGTGGAGGGGATCCTGAACCTGATGAGGGAGATGGGAATGTGGCAGGGAGAGACCCTTACGCCCCGGGTTCCCATCATATCCGAGAATTATCAGGACGTCAGCTATCTGAATGCCTCCACCTCAGGAATATTTGTGCCGGAAGTGAAGCACTGGGAGAGGCTGAAAAAGGGGGATCTGATCGGCAACATTATAGATCCGCTGAAAGGGCAGGTGCTGGATGAGGTGATCGCCCCGGTGGACGGTATCCTGTTTACCATCCGGGAGTATCCCGTGGTGGATGCGGGTTCCCTGCTGGGCAGGATTCTGCGGCAGGAAGCGCTGGCAGGCAGCGCCCAGGAGGAATAGCCCCATGAAGAAAAAGATTGTTTATGAGATCAAAGCATTGTACCGGGATGATCTGCGGATCACCGGTTATGAATTCGGAAAAGGAAAAAAGAGCGTCTGTATCGTGGGCTGCAGCCGGGGCAATGAGGTGCAGCAGCTCTATGTATGCTCCCAGCTGGTAAAGCGTCTGAAAAAGCTGGAGGAGGAGGGAAAGCTGACGGCAGGGCACCGGATCCTGGTGATCCCCTCCATCAATCCCTACTCCATGAATATCAAAAAGCGTTTCTGGCCCACGGACAATACGGATATCAACCGCATGTTTCCCGGTTATGACCTGGGAGAGACCACCCAGCGGATTGCAGCGGGGGTGTTCGGAGCCATCAAGGATTATACCTACGGCATGCAGTTTACCTCCTTTTATATGCCGGGGCGGTTTACGCCTCATGTGCGGATGATGAAAGTGGGCTATGAGGATGTGGAGCTGGCAAAACAGTTCGGTATG
Source organism: Lachnospiraceae bacterium (assembly GCA_017624175.1). Classification (GTDB taxonomy): domain Bacteria; phylum Bacillota; class Clostridia; order Lachnospirales; family Lachnospiraceae; genus Acetatifactor. The sequence continues at coordinate 3,156 of JAGANP010000037.1, forward strand.
CCCTATGTGGTGTTGCGCAATACCCGGCCCTATGATACCACCACGCTGAACTACAACTGGCAGATCTGGGATACGAAGGCGTTCAGCATCTATACGGCCACTACGACCCAGATCGACCGGGAGAGTGCTGCTCAGGCCATCAGGGCTATCCTGAATTTCCTGGCAAAGCAGGGGATCCTGACCTATCACGGACACGACGGCTACCGGTCCATGGTGGTGGAGGATACGGATATGGTGCCGGTGCGCACGAAGACGGCGGGAATCTTTGAGGGAATCGTGCGTGTAGGGGAGGAGGTCAGCAAGGGGCAGCCCCTGGCCAATATCCTGGATCCCTATGAGGGAGAGGTAAAGGAGCAGCTGACTGCACCGGTGGACGGCATCGTCTTTTTTGCCCATGACGACCCGCTGACCTATGCCAATACGGCGGTCTATAAGCTGATTACCCGGGAAGCCTAACTTTCCGCCTGTTTTTTGGAAAAATCCTTGACAAACCGCAGAAAAGCGGATATATATATTAATAGACGTTTCGCATATGAAGAATCTGTCAAACTAATAACAGAATACTCAATAGAGGAGGAGTTCAATATGAACAAAACAGAATTAGTTGCTGCTATGGCTGATCAGGCTGGTCTGTCCAGAAAAGACGCAGAGAAAGCCTTAAAGGCATTTACCGATGTTGTTGAGGCTGAATTACAGAAGGGCGGCAAGGTACAGTTAGTAGGTTTCGGTACCTTTGAAGTATCTGAGAGAAGCGCAAGAGAGGGCAGAAATCCTCAGAGCGGCGAGCCTATGAAGATTGCTGCTTCCAAGGCTCCTAAGTTCAAGGCTGGCAAGGCTTTAAAGGATTCTTTAAACAAGTAAGATAAAATATGGGAGAGAACCTAGCGATAGGTTCTCTTTTCTGTTAAAGGGAAAGGAAAACAGGAGCATGAGACTGGATAAATATCTGAAAGTATCCCGATTAATTAAGCGCCGTACCGTGGCCAACGAGGCCTGTGACGGAGGCAGGGTAATGATTAACGGCAAACCGGCAAAGGCCTCCTCCAATGTGAAAGAGGGGGATATCCTCACGATCTCCTTTGGCAACAGGGAGGTAAAGGTGGAAGTGCTGGACGTACAGGAGACGGTAAAAAAGGAAGAAGCCAAAGAACTGTTCCGCTATCTGTAGGGCGCAGGGGTCATATTTCCGGCCCTCCTCTCATATATTGAAAGGAATCACAGATGGGAGGGAGGGCCTTATGGAAGAGTTAAATACGGCCGTCACTCGGGCACATAAGGTGACGATGAACAATCGCCGGACGTGCAGCATTACGGGTGTGAATGATGTACTGTCCTTTGATGTGCATGAGATCCTGCTGGAGACGGAGCAGGGCATGCTGATGATTAAGGGACAGGAGCTGCATGTGAGCAGGCTGACGCTGGATAAGGGTGAAGTGGATGTGGACGGCAGAATTGACAGCTTTACCTATTCGGACGTGGCAGGCACTGCGGGCAAGTCGGAATCCCTGCTTTCCAGACTGTTTCGGTAGAAGCGGGGGGAGCGGAAATTGTCTGAGGAGAATGTGTTTCTGCTGTATGCTTTTGCTTCGGGGATCTTCATTACCTTTGTCTATGATATTCTGCGGATCTGGCGGCGGGTGGTGCCCCACAAAGGGCTGCTGGTATCCCTGGAGGATCTGGCTTTCTGGGTCTTCTGCGCCATACATATTTTCGGGCTGATGCATCGGGAGAGCAACGGGAGCCTGCGGTGGTTTGCCGTGATGGGAGCCCTGGCGGGGATGCTGCTGTATAAAAAGACAGTCAGCGGCCTGCTGGTGCGCTGTGTCTCTCTGGCGCTGGGGTGGGTGCGGGATCTGCTGCTGCGGGTACTGGGCTTTTGCCTGCGGCCCGTTGGCAAGGCCGGTCATGCCGCCGGATCTGCGGTGGGACACCTGGTGAAAAGAACCCTGCTTTTTTGTAAAAACAGGTTGAAAAATTATAAGAAACTACTTAAAATAAGAATAAAGAAGAAGTAAGCATGGACTTTGGGAGGAAATGATGGCAGCAGGACGCAGCAGAAGAAAAAAAGCGGCATATCGGAAAAAGGTACAGAACCGGTTCAGCATGTTCCTGGTGTCGTTGGCGCTGCTGATGATTCTGGTGGTGGTGTATGTCAGCAGTATCAATCTGCAGAGTAAGCTGGATACGCTGGAAGCACAGTCCACAGAGCTGCAGGCGCAGATTGATGCGGAAAAGGAGCGGGCGGAGGAGATTGAGACGCTGCGCAAGCGCTCCCAGACGAAAGAGTATTACGAGGAGATTGCCAAGGAGAAGCTGGGTCTGGTGTATCCCGATGAGATTGTATTTAAAGCGGAAGACTGATGGATAACCGTCAGAAGTGAATATATTGGGAGCTGCGGCAGATGCTGCAGCTCCTTTTTTAGCAATATCAGCCCAGTAAATGACAAGATTCGGAGAGCGTTCCGGGGACGGCATATGCTATACTGAAACTGGCAGTGGGGTATTAGTATGACAGGAGAGGATACAGAGAGGTAGGATATGCGCAGAAGATTACAGAGAATGGCAGCTGCGGTGCTGGCGGCAGGAATGGTGCTGACAGCCGGGGGATTTCAGGGGGAGGAATGTCTGGCAGCGGAGGCATCCCCGAATCTGATCGAGTGCCCGGATTTTGCTCAGGGGGAAGATGTGTCCGTGTGGTACAGGGATCGGGGATCGGCAGTGATTACAGCCCGGACGGGGGAGGAGAACATATACGGAGAGGTGACTACCTATGGTAAGATCACGGGCAGAAAATCCAATTATGAGTGCTTTTCCCAGGATATTACGGGGGTGGTGGAAAAGGATAAGGTGTATACATACAGCTTTTATGCGATGCTGGATCCTGAGGACTATGCAGATGCTCCGGCAGAACAGCGCTGCGTGGAATTCTCCCCCTATATTACAGCAAATGGCAGTACCACTTACAGTATGGGATGCAGCGGTACAGTGAGTCAGGTATTGGAGCCGGGGGTATGGACCTATTTTACCGGAACCTATACGCCTACCTGGTCAGGGAACCTGGAACAGGTGGTGATCCGGATTCTGGAGCAGGGAACCAATTATGGACAGGGAGCGGGAGTTATGGGAACCTATTATCTGACGGGAATGGAACTGCGGGAACAGGGAGAAGAGGAGTCGGTGATCCAGATGGATGTCCCCCGGCTGAAAGAGGCTGTGGCTCTGCAGACGGAGGAGGATTTCATCATGGGTACTTCCATTGTGAATGCCGATCTGAGCGACGGGGATACCATGGCGCTGGTGAGCAGACATTTTAATGCGGTGACTCTGGGAAATGAGCTAAAGCCCGACGCCATGTTTGGATACAGCAGTACCTGTCCCGGTACGGAGACCGTGACGCTGAACGGGGAGAAACTGGTGGTGCCCAGGCTGGATTTCAGCCGGGCGGAAAAGACGCTGGACTGGATTTATGACTGGAATCAGAGCAACCCCGATGATCCGATTAAGGTTCGGGGCCATGTGCTGGTATGGCATTCCCAGACTCCGGAGTGGTGGTTTCACGAGGATTATGATGCGGCCAAGCCTTATGTGGATACCGAGACCATGAACCGCCGCCTGGAGTGGTATATCAAGACCATGGCGGAGCATTTTACGGGTGCAGACAGTAAATATCGGGGGATGTTCTATGGCTGGGACGTGGTCAATGAGGCGGTGAGCGACAATGTTGCCCGTTACCGGAATGCGGCAGAGAACAGCAGCTGGTGGGCTGTGTATCAGAGCAATGAATTTATTATCAATGCGTTCCGCTATGCCAACCGGTATATGGATCCTGAAGTAGAGCTGTATTACAATGATTATAACGAATGGTTCAGTCAAAAAAGAATGGGAATTGAGATGCTGCTGAAAGACGTACTGGCAGCAGAAGGCACACGGATAGATGGTATGGGGATGCAGGGGCATTATCAGACTGCGGGCAGTCCTACCATGGAGGAATTTGCCAAGGCAGCCAGAGCCTACGCCGCCATTGTGGGACAGGTGCAGATCACGGAGCTGGATATGAAAGCCAGCGACAGCTATGACGGCACGGAAGCTACCCGGGAGGCGGAGTTCCTGAAAGAGGGATATCGCTATGAGGAGCTTTTTGACACGGTGAAGAGCCTGCGGGATGAGGGCGTCAATATTACCAATATCACCGTATGGGGCGTGGTGGATAAAAATTCCTGGCTCCAGACCTTTCATTCTGTAGGAGGTGCATCGGATGGCACACAGAAGCAGTGCCCGCTGCTGTTTGATGACAATTATCAGGTAAAGCCCGCATACTGGGCTTTTGTGGACAGCAGCAGGATAGAGGAGCCGGAGAGTACGCCGAAGCCCACGGCAAGTCCGAAGCCTACGGCAAGCCCGAAGCCCACGGCAAGCCCGAAGCCTACGGCAAGCCCGAAGCCTACGGCAAGCCCGAAACCGACAGCCACGCTGAAGCCTACAGCAAGCCCGACATCGAAGCCGACAGCCGCACCGGAGGCAACGGCTACGCCGCATCCAACCGAAAAGCCGGAAAGCACATCGGATCCTGTGAGTGATTTTGTCAGACGAATGTATATTGTAGCCCTGAATCGTGAATCAGAACCCCAGGGAGAGAAATATTGGGTCGATCGGCTGCAGGGCCATGAAAGTGACGGTGCGGGTATAGCCTATGGATTTATCATGAGTGAGGAATTTCAAAAGCGCAGCCTAAGTGATGAAGAATTTATAGAGGTATTATATCGAACATTTTTTGACCGGACAGCGGATACAGACGGCAGAGAATATTGGCTGTCTGCGCTGAGAACAGGCAGATCGAGGGGCTATGTGCTGTCCGGATTTGTAAATTCTGTGGAGTTTGATACTTTGTGCGACAGCTTTGGTATTATTCGGGGTACCATGAGAGAGGACGGCAGCCCCTGCAATGTAGGGATTCGGCAGTTTGTGGAACGGCAGTATACTAAGGTACTGAATCGTGCAGGCGAAAAAGAGGGCATTGCATTCTGGACAGAAGAAATTATTTATGGCAGGCAGACTCCGGAGGAAGTGGGAAAATTATTTTTCCAGTCCGAGGAATTTCTGGCACGGAATCTGAATGATGCGGATTATGTGGAGGTTTTGTATGAAACCTTTTTAGGCAGAGCTTCTGAGCCGGAGGGCAAGAACTTTTGGATGCAAAAGCTGGAAGCGGGGATGAGCCGTAGTGCCGTACTGGAGGGCTTTTCCCAATCACAGGAGTTTGCCGGAATTCTGGCCGGTTACGGGCTGTAACAAAAAGTAAAGTTTGTCAACGAAAATACAGAAAAGCGGTCCATATTTTGACAAAAAGTATGGACCGCCTTTTGTATACTTGTGAATGCTGCAGAAAAGCCGAAGCAGCATAGAGAGTATAGGGGAGCAGGTGATATGATGTTGACAACAGCAGACAGAGAGAGACAGGAGCAGCTGAGTATGATGCTGTCAGATTACGGAAAGGGGAGGCTTCTGGCCTATGCGGACAGCTTTCGGGAACTGGCGAAAAGCTATCGGGGGAAAATGCCTTACGGACAGCCGGAGGAACTGGAGGGGACGTCCCGGCAGCAGGTGTTGGAGGCCCGCAGGCTCTGGGAAAACCGTCAGGTGCTCTGTGACAATCTGGATGAAATGTCCCAGATCATGGCCCGGATGGCAGCGGAGGTATTCCGGCTCAGACCCCTTTCCCTGCGGGAACAGAAACTGGTGACCAGGGCCCTGAAGCAGGAGGGGATCACCGTACTGGATCTTTTCTATATAGATGCGCCCCAGCAGGAGACCGGAGAGGAAAACCAGTGGGAACCGGGAGAAAATGCGGAGACCGTCACATTGGGCGTACATATGTCTGCTCAGCGGCTTGCCGGACGCAGCAGTCAGGAGGTAGCGGACATGCTGTCAGTGCTGCTGGGACGGCGGCTCATGATATCCGTCACCAGTCCCCAGCAGATTCAGGAGCGGGAGACCACCTACCTGTTTGTGGAAGAGCCCCGCTTCGTGGTGCTGTCGGGAAGCGCCCGGGCAGTAAAGGAAAATGAAACGGTGTCCGGGGATAACTATTCTATTATTCAATCTGACCGGGGCTGGATGACCGTGCTGCTTTCCGACGGGATGGGCTGCGGAGAGCAGGCCAGTGCGGACAGCAGTCAGGTGCTGGACATGATGGAGAAAATGCTGGAAGCGGGATTTGAGACGGACATGGCGGTGGAACTGGTGAACAGTGCTCTGCTGGCGGCGGGAGATCCGCTGGTGGGACAGAACATGTCCACGCTGGATATCTGCAGCCTGGATCTGTATCATGGCATGTGTGTCTTTCGAAAGATCGGCGCAGCGGCTTCCTTTTTAAAAAGCAACAGCTATGTGGAACAGATCAGCCTGCCGGGACTGCCCCTGGGGGTTCTGATTTCGGGAGAGGAAGAGGCGGCCCAGGGGGCGCTGCGCCAGAGTGTGAGCCGTGAACTGATTGATAACGACTATATCATTATGATGACGGACGGAGTGCTGGATGCTCTGCAGGAGAGCGGTTATGAGGAGGCCATGATCCATTACCTGGAAGGCATGCGGGAGCAGCACCCGGAGGAAATGGCCAGAAACCTGCTGCAGTTTGTGCTGCACTGCAGCCAGGGGCGGATTGCAGACGATATGACGATTCTGGTGCTGGGGGTCTTTGACAGCCATAGATGACAGCATCCGGTGCAAATGATTGACATTCCCGGAAAAAGTGGCTATCATAGGGATATGAATAAGCAATATGATGAACTGGAACAGCGTGTAATGGCATATTGCAGAACCTATCAGCTGTTTGCCCCGGGAGACGGGGTGGTGCTGGGGTATCCGGAGGGGCAGACTCGGTTTGCCTCTTGTTTGCGTTACAGAAGCTGCATCGGGAACTGGGGATTACACTTTATGCGGTGCATATCAACCATGGGATCCGGCCTGATGCGGCCCGGGATGCGGCCTATGTGGAAGAATTGTGCGGACAGCTGGAGGTGCCTTTCACGCTGGTGGAGGCGGATGTGCGGGCCTATGCCCGGGAACAGGGCTGTTCCTCTGAGGAGGCGGGGCGGGAGGTGCGTTATGCTGCCTTTTTCCGGGAACTGGAGCGGCGGCAGGCGCAGAAGATTGCGGTGGCCCACAATGCGGGCGATCGGGCGGAGACCCTGCTGTTTCACCTGTTTCGGGGAACCGGTCTGGCAGGACTGAGCAGTATCCGGCCGGTGCGGGACCGGGTCGTGCGGCCGTTGCTGGGGCTGGAGAGGAGCGATATTGAGGCCTACCTGAAACGGCGGCAGATCCGCTTCTGTCAGGACAGCACCAATGAGACGGATGCCTATACCCGCAACCGGATCCGACATCATATCCTGCCCTATGCGGAGCAGGAGATCTGCAGCGGGGCGACGGTGCATCTGTGCCGGACGGCAGATATTTTCAGTGAGATTGAGGATTATATGGAGGGCCAGATCCGGCAGGCCAGGGAGAGCTGTGTATTGCAGGAGCAGCCCCAAAAACCAGTTTATGAAATTTGCTGCGATGCGTTTGGAATATTGCATCCTGCCATGCAAAAGGGGTTGCTCCTGTCCCTGCTGAAGGACCTTTCTCCGGCCCATAAGGATATGGGGATCCGGCAGGTGGAACAGGTGCTGGAGCTGTGCAGACAGCCGGGGAACCGCAGGATCCGTTTACCCCGGGGGATCAGTGCCGGGCGCAGCTATGACCGGGTGGTGCTGGAACGGCAGGAGGCGGAGGAACACAGGCCGCCGGAATGCAGGGACGGCGGGCAGCCTGCACTGCAGCTCCCGGTGCCGCAGCTGCCGGGAGAGGTCGTTTCCTGTCAGGTGCCGGGCGGCGTGCTGCGGATGAAGTATCTGAACGAAAGGGAGGCGGAGGCTTTTCTGCCTGATCCGCTGCCGGAAACAGAGAATGATAAAAAAAGTCTGAAATTTCCGGTAAATCAGTATACGAAATGGCTGGATTATGATAAAATAGAGAAACTGCTGGAATGGAGGAATCGAAGAACGGGGGACTATCTGGAGATCCGTACGCCATCCGGCTATGGACGCAAGACAATCAAAAGTCTGCTGATTGATGAGAAAGTGCCGCAGCGGGAACGGGACTGCATACCCATGCTGGCTCAGGGAAATCATATTCTCTGGGTGGTGGGCGGCCGGATCTGTGAATCCTGCAAGCTCAGCGGAGAGACAAAGCGGATTCTGGAGGTACAATATACCCCTGGGGCAACGGAGGAGATTCTATCGGATCCGTCCGCAGGACTGGGGATAAATGATGTGCAGATCAGCACAGAGAGATAAAGATACGAAAGGAGTTCATATGGCAGAGCATGTAGAAGTATTATTGACGGAGGCGGAAGTGGATGCAAGGATTCAGGAGATCGGGGAGCAGATCAGCCGGGACTATCAGGGCAGGCAGGTACATCTGATCTGCGTGCTGAAAGGCGGCAGTTTTTTCTTATGTGAACTGGCGAAGCGCATCAGCGTGCCGGTATCCCTGGATTTCATGTCCGTATCCAGCTATGGCAGCGACACCAAATCCAGCGGTGTGGTGAAAATCGTGAAAGACCTGGATGAATCCATCAAGGGAAAGGATGTATTGGTGGTGGAGGATATTGTGGATTCCGGCCGTACCCTCAGTTATCTGCTGGAAATGCTGCAGGACCGGGGGCCTGCGTCCCTGCGTCTGTGTACGCTTCTGGATAAGCCGGAGCGCAGAGTGGTGGATGTGAAAGTGGATTACACCGGGTTCCAGATTTCCGATGAGTTTGTGGTGGGCTACGGTCTGGATTATGACCAGAGATACCGTAATCTGCCCTATATCGGTATAGTAAAGTTCGATTCGTAATCAGGAGGCAACCATTGAAACAAAATAACAGATACTTTAATTCCTATTTTTTATTAATTGTATTCCTGCTGGTGCTGTTTGTGATTATGGCCTTTTTGAGAAGACAGGAAAATGATTATACCCAGGCGGAATTTATTCAGGATCTGGACAGCGGCGCTGTCAGGGAGGTCATTATTTCCCCCAACCGGGAAACGCCCACCGGCTATGCCAGGGTGGTATTTGAGGATTCGGTGCGGGAGCTGTACGCCACAGATATCCGGGAGATAGAAGCTCTCACAAGGGAGCATGGATATGAACCCACCGTGGAGGATATCGAGAGGGAGAGCCTGTTTCTGACGACCATTCTGCCGCTGCTGGTCATTGTGGCCATGTTCATTTTCTTCTTTATGATGATGAATGCCCAGAACGCAGCCGGAGGCGGCAACAGCAAGATGATGAACTTCGGCAGGCACAGGGCCGTACGGCTGTTTGCGGGAGAAAATAAAACCGATTTCGGCATGGTGGCGGGTCTGAAAGAGGAGAAGGAGGAGCTGGAGGAGATCGTGGATTTCCTGAAAAATCCCTCCAAATATACCAAGCTGGGCGCACGGATTCCCAAGGGTGTGCTCTTAGAGGGCCCTCCCGGCACCGGTAAGACGCTGCTGGCCAAGGCGGTGGCAGGGGAGGCAGGCGTGCCCTTTTTCAGTATTTCCGGTTCGGATTTTGTGGAAATGTTCGTGGGCGTGGGCGCCAGTCGTGTCAGGGATCTGTTTACCGATGCGAAAAAGAATGCGCCCTGTATCGTATTTATTGATGAGATTGATGCGGTGGCCCGTATGCGGGGCACCGGCATGGGCGGCGGTCATGACGAGAGAGAGC
>JAGANP010000301.1 GCA_017624175.1 Lachnospiraceae bacterium
CCCTGCAGCAGCTATGTGCTGGAATATTTAAGTGTGTATTTTCCGATCACGGTATTTTATTATAACCCGAATATCTCTTTTGCGGAGGAATACCGACACCGGCTGGCAGAACAGAAGCATCTGATCGAATGCCTGAACCGGAAGGGCGGCAGATATCCCATCCGGGTGATCGAGGGGGATTATGTGCCGGAGCGCTTTTTTGCCATGGCAAAAGGGCTGGAGGAATGTCCGGAGGGTGGAGAGCGCTGCGAGGGCTGTTTTCGGCTGCGATTAGAGGAGTCGGCTCTGCAGGCGGCGGCAGCGGGAGCGGATTATTTTACCACGACGCTGACCATCAGCCCGCTGAAAAATGCGACGCTCCTGAACCGGATCGGTGAGGAGCTGGCTGCTACATATGGTGTGCCCTGGCTGCCGTCGGATTTTAAGAAGCGCAACGGCTATAAGCGGTCGGTGGAGCTGTCCGCAGAGTATGGACTGTACCGGCAGGATTACTGCGGCTGCGTGTATTCCAGGCGGGAGCGCAGTTCAATCGGACTGTGAAAAAACAGTTGCCAGATATGAGAAAAAAGGCTATAATGAGCGCATACTTTTACGCAGGAAATTAAAAAGGAGCGTGTCGCATATGAAAAAGCTATTGGAAGTGATATCCGAGGAGATGCAGTCTGTCTTTGAGGCAGCAGGCTATGGGGAGGCAGAAGCAGGCAGCCGGTTAGGACGGGTTACGCTGTCCAACCGCCCGGATCTGTGTGAATATCAGTGCAACGGTGCCATGGCGGGAGCCAGGAAGTTCAAAAAAGCGCCCATCATGATTGCCAATGAGATAGCGGAGAAGCTGCAGGGCAGCCGGATTTTTTCTCAGGTGGAGGCGGTGCCCCCCGGCTTTCTGAATCTGAAGATCTCGGAGGAGTTTCTGAAAGAATATCTGCAGGATATGTGCAGGGCAGAGAAATTTGGTCTGGAAATGCCTCCAAAGCCCCGAAAGATCATTATCGATTACGGCGGCGCTAATGTGGCCAAGCCCCTGCATGTGGGACATCTGCGTTCTGCGGTCATCGGGGAGAGCATTAAGCGGATCTGTCGGTATGCGGGACATGAGGTCATCGGCGATGTACATCTGGGAGACTGGGGACTGCAGATGGGACTGGTCATCATGGGCGTGAAAGAACGTTCTCCTGAACTGGTATATTTTGATGACAGCTATGCGGGAGAGTACCCGGAAGAGGCGCCCTTTACCATATCGGAACTGGAGGAGATATATCCTGCGTCCAGTGCAAAGTCCAAGGCAGATCCGGAATATAAGGCTCAGGCCATGGAGGCTACCTATAAGCTTCAGAACGGTGTGAGGGGCTATCGCGCCCTGTGGCGGCATATCATGAATGTGTCCGTGGCAGATCTGCGGAAAAACTACGGCAGTCTGAATGTGGAATTTGATCTTTGGAAAGGCGAGAGCGATGTGCAGGAGCTGATCCCGGAGATGGTGCAGTATATGAAAGACGGGGGCTATGCCTATATCAGTGAGGGTGCATTGGTGGTGGATGTGAAGGAGGAGACGGACACCAAGGAGATGCCTCCCTGCATGATCCTGAAATCCGATGGAGCATCCCTGTACAATACTACGGATCTGGCTACGATTATGGAGCGTATGCGCCTGTATCATCCCGATCAGATGATCTATCTGACGGACAAGCGTCAGGATCTGTATTTTGAGCAGGTGTTCCGCTGCGCACGCAAGACAAAGCTGGTGGAACCGGAGACAGAGCTGAAATGGATCGGTTTCGGCACGGTAAACGGCAAGGACGGTAAGCCCTTTAAGACCCGGGACGGCGGCGTCATGCGTCTGGAGACCCTGATTCAGGATACCAAGGAGGAGATGTTCCGCAAGATCAAAGAGGGCCGGGAGATGAGCGATGAGGAGGCACGAACCGTGGCGGATATGGTGGCGGTTTCTGCTCTGCTGTACGGCGATCTGTCCAATCAGGCATCCAAGGATTATATTTTTGATCTGGATCGGTTTACTTCCTTTGAGGGAGATACGGGGCCCTATATCCTGTACACGATTTTGCGGATCAAGTCCATCCTGTCCAAACACGCAGAGCAGGGAGGCAGCCTGGCGGAGGAAGACCTGGTGCTTCAGGCGGCGGCCGGTGACGCCCAGAAACAGCTGATGATGCAGCTGGCTGGCTTTAATGCCATGATGGAGAGCGCCTGTGAAGAGACAGCGCCTCATAAGGTGTGCGCCTTTATCTATGACCTGGCCAATGCATTCAATCATTTCTACCATGAAACCAAGATTCTGGCAGAAGAGGATGAGAAGCAGAAAAAGAGCCTGATTGCGCTGCTGATCCTGACCAGGGACGTACTGGAAGCCTGCATTGATGTGTTGGGCTTCCAGGCGCCGGATAAAATGTAGCAAGCCATCCGGCCGGGAGAAACGGCAGTTTTGGGGATAATTTTTTCGTGAAATTTTTGTAAAAATGTGGTTGACAAACCCGCAATGTCATAGTATACTAATCAAGTCGGTTGCGGAAGCGGCCGACGCATGGAATCTTAGCTCAGCTGGGAGAGCATCTGCCTTAC
>JAGANP010000038.1 GCA_017624175.1 Lachnospiraceae bacterium
AGATGACTGCAATGAGACAGTGGATCCCGTCACCCCCTGGCTGCGGGCCATTGACGCCATCAACAGCATGGATGCAGCCTTTGACGATGCGGTGCGGGCCGGTATTACAGCAGCCATGATCGGCCCCGGCAGCTCCAATGTGGTAGGCGGGCAGTTCGCTCTGGTAAAGACCAGGGGCAGGAGAATTGACGATATCCTTGTAAAAGCTCCGGCGGCCATGAAAGTAGCCTTTGGGGAAAATCCCAAGGTCAACTACTCCGGCCAGGGGAAGAGCCCCAGCACCCGTATGGCTATCGCCGGTATGCTGCGCCGGGAGCTGTTTGACGCCTGCAGCTACCGGCAGCGCAAGGAACAGGCTCAGGCCGCAGGAGAAGCGTTTCAGGAGGATTTTACCAAGGAGTGCTGGCTTCCCGTGCTGCGCCGGGAGATCCCGCTGAAAGCCCATGTACACCGGGTGGATGACATTTTTACCGCCATCCGCATTGCCCGGGAATTCGATCTGAATATGACGCTGGATCACTGCAGCGAGGGCCACCTGATCGCCGGGGAACTGGCGGCGGAGGGGTTCCCGGCCATCGTGGGTCCGGATCTGACCAGCCGCAATAAGATAGAAGTGCAGAATGTGTCTTTTAAGACCGCCGGGGTGTTGGCCCGGGCAGGCGTATTGGTGGCCATTACCACCGACCATCCGGTATCCCAGATTCAGTATCTGCCCCTCTGTGCGGGGCTGGCAGTTAAAGCCGGGCTGTCCATGGAAGAGGGACTGCGGGCCATTACCATCAATCCCGCCCGGATCTGCGGCGCCGGGGAGAGGCTGGGCAGCCTGGAGCCCGGAAAGGATGCGGATATTGCGGTTTTCAGCGGGAATCCCATGGAAGTATTTACCCAAACCCTGTATACGGTCATAGACGGCAGGGTGGTTTATGAGGGCAGAAATCTTGGGGATGCGGGGTAAGGAAAAAATGCGGTTATCCACCCTGCAGTGCCGGAAAGGTGCAGAATATCAGGAAAGACTTTACCGGAAAGAATTATTTTGCTATACTGGTTATGCAGCAGTTCAGCCGGATGAAGGCAAAGCTGCTGCATAGATACGGAAAAATCGGAAGAGTACAGGAGGAAGACGGTGGAACAGAGAAGAGGAAATACGGGAATCGCTTCATATCTGCTGTCTGCCTGCCTGATGCTGGGACTTTGCGGCTGCGGCACAGCAGCTGCCGGGAATGGTGCGCAGATGCAGCCTGTCCAGGCCGTCCCGGAGGAAATCTCTTATCAGCTGCTGGAGCAGGCGCAGCTGGATTATCAGGTGCCGGAGCAGTATCCGGGCGTCTGGGTCAGCCTGGGAGGCTATGACAGCAAGGGAAGCAAAGCGGTGTATTTCTACGGGCGCAGCCTGCCGGATAGCTTTCGGCTTATGGACGCTGCCACCGGGCAGTGCGTGTATACGGGGAGGCTGGAAGAAAAACGGTACAATGCAGAAACACAGGAATATATTAGTTATGGAGAGTTCACCGATTTTACCGATGTGGGCGAATATTACATAGAATGCGATATCATCGGCAGATCTTACGGCTTTGTGATACAGGAGGGGCTGCTGCAGGAGCAGTTTGCCCGAACGCTGACGGAGATCCGGAGTCAGGGGCTCCAGACGGAGTATGAGCCCCAGGAGATCCGGGAACTGCTGCAGCAGGTAGTGTTGGTGCTGCTGTCTTATGAGCTCTATCCGGAGGTGTATGAGGATGGAGACGGGAATCAGATTCCGGATATTCTGGAATATATGACGGAGACCGTCAGCAGTCTGGTACAGCTGCAGCAGTCCCCGGAGCCGGATGAGCTGACCTATGAACGGATTGCAGCGCTGGCGAAATACAGCTATCTGTATCAGAAGTATGACAATCCCCATGCCACAGAGATGATTCAGCTGGCGGCGGGCTTATGGCAGCAGGCGGAGAAAGCCGGGGAGGAGCAGAGGGCGCAGCTGGGCGGGGAAGCCAGACTGCTGGCGGCGGCAGAGCTGTACCGGGCCACCGGGCAGCGAAAATATGCGGCGGAGGTGGAAGCGGCAGAGGGCGGTCTGCTCTGGAAAAAGGAGCAGGGTACCTTTGGGCAGTACGATTATCTGGCGGCGGTGACCTATATTTCCACCAAACAGAAAGTGAATGTAGATCTGTGCAGCAGCCTGATCCGGGTGGTGATGAACCGGGCGGAGGAGGTAGCCGCAGGGATTCCCCGGATGTCCGTTCGGGAGGTGGATCTGAGCCGGGAGGCCGTAGACAGCATGCTGTGGGATATGGCGGTGCTTTCGGTGGTAGAATATGTGATCACCAACTATGAGTACGGCAGCCTGATCGAGAGTCAGTATTATTTTCTGTGGGGACGGAATGAAAAGTCCCACTGCTTCCGGGAAGAGGAGATCAGCGGGCAGCCCGCCTGGCTGGCCTGTTATCTGCTGATGCTCAGCGAGATGCGTACCAATGGCTAGAGGAGGAAAGCGATGGAGATGATATATCAGGGCCTGCGGGTCAGTTACATAGAAGAGGGGCAGGGGCCGCTGGTGGTACTGTTTCACGGTTGGGGCGCCAACAAGGAGCTGTTTCAGGCCATCATCAGGACTCTGGCCGTGCAGTACCGGGTAGCGGCGCCGGATACCCCGGGCTTCGGGCAGAGCCAGGAGCCGCCCCAGGCCTGGAGCCTGGAGGAATATTGTGCCTTTTCCAACGCCTTTATCGAGCATGTGGCGGGGCCGGAGGACGGGGAGGTGATCCTGGCGGGGCATTCCCACGGGGGACGTACCCTGATCCGGCTGGTGGGCAGCGGCATGCTTAAGCTGCCGGTGCGGAAGCTGATTCTGATTGACAGCGCCGGAATCGTCCATGAAAAGACCCCGGAGCAGCTGCGCCGGATCCGGCGCTATAAGCGGGGCAAGAAATTGTTGAGTCTCCCCCCGGTAAAGGCGCTGTTTCCCCATGCCCTGGAGAAATTCCAGAGCAGATCGGGCTCGGCGGATTACCGGATGGCTTCTCCCGTAATGCGCCAGAGTATGGTGAAGGTGGTCAATGAGGATGTACGGGAATATCTGCCCCGGATCCAGGCGGAGACCCTGCTGGTATGGGGGGATCAGGACCGGGATACACCCCTGGAGGACGGCAGGCTGATGGAGCAGCAGATTCCCGGATCGGGTCTGGCGGTGCTGGCGGGAGCGGGGCATTTCAGCTTCCTGGACCGGCAGTATCAGTTTTTGGCGGTGCTGCGGTCCTTTCTGGAAATCCAATAATCGAATTTAAGATGCAGGGGAGAAGAATATGATAAGGGTTTTATGGGTAATGATTTATGCGGCAGGGCTGGCC
>JAGANP010000302.1 GCA_017624175.1 Lachnospiraceae bacterium
CTCTACGTCCCGAACGTAGCGCTCTACCAAGCTGAGCCACACGCCGCTCTATGTCGAACATTAAAATAATACACTATGTATGCGGGAATGTCAATATTTTTCTGCAAAGTGATTTTAGAAATTAGAAAAAGAGGGTAAAGGAATGAATACAGCCGTAATTACGTTAAAAAAGGGCGAGGGCCGTACGCTGAAAGCAGGCGGCATGTGGGTGTATGATAATGAAGTGGCATCCATGGAGGGCGATTTTCAGGATGGAGATGTGGTAGCGGTACATGATTTTGACGGTTATTTCATGGGATACGGCTTTATCAACAGGCATTCCCGGATACGGATCCGCCTGTTATCCCGCAGGAAAGACGCTGTTATAGACGGGGATTTTATGGAAATGCGGGTGCGCAATGCCTGGAATTACCGCAAAGAGACCATTGATACCTCCAGCTGCCGTGTGATTTTCGGGGAGGCGGATTTTCTGCCGGGTATTGTAATTGATAAATTCTCCGATGTGCTGGTGGTGGAGTCACTGGCGCTGGGCATCGACAGATGGAAAACGGTGATTGTGGACAGGCTGAAAGCGGTGATGGCGGAGGATGGTATACAGATCCGGGGCGTCTATGAGCGCAGTGATGCCAAGGTGCGGCTGCAGGAGGGTATGGAACGCTGCAAGGGCTTTATCGGAGAGCCCTTTGATACCAGAGTGGAGATCATGGAAAACGGCGTCCGCTATATTGTAGATGTGGAAGATGGCCAGAAAACGGGATTTTTCCTGGACCAGAAGAATAATCGGGCGGCGATTCACCGGTTCTGCAGAGGGAAAAAGGTGTTGGACTGCTTTACCCATACGGGGTCCTTTGCGCTGAATGCGGGGATAGCCGGAGCTGCCAGCGTGCTGGGCGTGGATGCGTCTCAGCTGGCCGTGGATCAGGCTGCGGAGAATGCGATGCTGAACGGACTTCAGGATCGGGTGAAGTTCCGGTGTGCAGATGTGTTTGAACTGCTGCCGCAGTTAGAAGCCCAGGGGGAAAAATATGATGTGGTGATCCTGGATCCCCCGGCCTTTACCAAATCCCGCAATTCCGTGAAAAATGCCGTCAAGGGCTACCGGGAGATCAATCTGCGGGGCCTGAAGCTGGTGCAGGACGGCGGTTATCTGGTGACCTGTTCCTGCTCCCATTTTATGGAGCCGGAACTTTTTGCCAAGACCATTCGGGAGGCCGCTGCAGGCGCTCACAAGCGTCTGCGTCAGGTGGAATTCCGCACCCAGGGCTGTGATCACCCGATTCTCTGGGCAGCGGATCAGAGTTATTATCTGAAATTTTATATTTTTCAGGTAGTGGAGGAAAGATAAAGAAGGAAGCGAATTGCAGAAAGGAGCAGCTATGTTGGAAGTAGGAACAAAAGCGCCGGATTTTTCATTGCCGGATCAGGATGGAAAGGTTCATACCTTAAGTGAGTATGTGGGAAGAAAGATTATCCTGTATTTTTATCCCAAGGATAATACGCCGGGATGCACTAAGCAGGCCTGCGGCATCAGCGAACTGTATCCGCAGTTTACAGAGCGGGGAGCAGTGGTTCTGGGAGTCAGCAGGGATTCTGTGGCATCTCATAAAAAGTTTCAGGAAAAATATCATCTGAACTTCACACTGCTTTCCGATCCGGAGCTTAAGGTGATCCAGGCTTATGGAGTATGGCAGGAAAAGAAAAATTACGGCAAGGTGTCCATGGGTGTGGTGCGCACTACCTACCTGATTGATGAAAAGGGAATGGTTGAGAAAGTTTTCAAAAGTGTGAAAGCAGCTGAAAATCCGGCGCAGATGCTGAAGCAGCTGTCTTTGGATACAGAATAATGCCGAGGAGGAAGACAGGTTGATATACAAATCAGTTGACGAACTGGAACACTTCAGCTTTCGGGATGCCCGGATTGAGAAGTGTGAGCGATTGGAAAAAGGATTACTGCTGGAACTGGAGGCAGTGATTGTCTGTGCGGATAACTCTCAGAACAGCAATTTTACCGATAGCTATGCGGGTCCTCTGCATCTGCGCCTGTTGGGGGCGCAGATCCAGAAAGCCGTTAAGGAGGGCTATAAGGATTATGATGCCAATGATGTGCTGCTTGATGAAGTCCCGGATACTCCGCTTACGGAGGAGGAGACTGACGCTCTGCTGAAAGGCTGCAGTGGTTATGATCTGTTTGATGTGGTTAAGGTGGAGGACAGCCAGAACGACACCGGAAAACAGCTGTATCTGTTTGGCGTGGACAAGGACGAGGATACTACCTACTGGCTGCAGATTGTCTTTGAAAAGGCAGTGGCAGAGTGGGATAAGTATCTGAACCGGGTGCAGAAGCTGTAGAAAATAGGCTTTTGCTACAAAGAAAACGTATTTCTTATCTGGAAATTGATTGCAACACCGCCTGTTTTCGTGTATGCTGAAAGAAGTATTAAATAACGGAGGGATTACAAGATGCAAGAGCAGCTGATCGAGCAAATATTGGAAACATTAACCCTGGAGGAAAAGTCTGCCATGCTTCATGGAGTTACCTTTTTCCGCAGCGGTGCGGTGGAGGAGAAAGGAATCCCGGCAGTGGAGACCAGTGACGGCCCCATGGGTGTGCGCAATGAGTTTCCCGGCGATTCCTGGATACCTGTCGGTATATCTGACGACTATGTCAGTTATCTGCCCAGCAACAGTGCAGTGGCGGCTACCTGGAACAGGGAACGGGCCTATGCCGGCGGACAGGTATTGGGGGAAGAGGCCCGGGGCAGAGGCAAGGATGTGATTCTGGCGCCGGGAATTAATATCAAGCGGGACCCCCTCTGCGGACGGAATTTTGAATACATGAGTGAGGATCCCTATCTGGTGGAGGAACTGGCAGTTCCCATGATCCAGGGGATTCAGGAGTCCGATGTGGCGGCCTGTGTCAAGCATTTTGCCGCCAATTCCCAGGAGACGGACCGTATCTGGGTGGATACGATTGTGGACGAGCGTACTCTGCGGGAAATCTATCTGCCGGGCTTTAAGGCGGCGGTGCAGCGGGGGAAATCCTATTCGCTGATGAATGCCTATAATAAACTGAACGGTGAACACTGCAGTGAGAATAAGGCCCTGCTGAACCGAATTCTGCGGGAAGAGTGGGGATATGACGGCGCTGTCATCAGTGACTGGGGCTCCGTGCATACGACAAGGCAGGCAGCGGAAAGCGCTCTGGATATGGAGATGAGCGTGACCACCAATTTTGATGAGTACTATTTTGCCAGACCGTTGATTGAGGCGGTAGAAAAAGGCGAGGTATCCATGGAAGCCGTGGACGAGAAAGTGCGCAACATTCTGCGGCTGATGCTGCGGCTGAAAATGATTGGGCCTGAGTCCGGGGAACGTAAGCAGGGCGCCTACAATATTCCGGAGCATCGTGAGAGCATCCGAGCCACAGCCCGGGAAGCCATTGTCCTGCTGAAAAATGAGGATGGGCTGCTGCCCATCACGCCTGAACGGTTGGAGAAAGGAGCTCCTCATCCGCTGACCGGTTACCGGAAAAAGAAGCGTATTGCGGTAATTGGCCGGAATGCGGAGCATATGCATTCCGGTGGCGGCGGCAGTGCGGAGATCAAGGCATTATATGAGATTTCTCCTTTGATGGGGCTGAAGATTCAGTTAGGCGGCAATGTGGACATCCAGTATGCACCGGGGTATTATATTCCGGGGAAAAAGGATGTGAACGAGGTCAACTGGCAGGAGACAAGTCTGGAGCGCCAGGTGAACCGTCGGAAAGACCAGGAGGAAACTGCCGAGGAGGCTAAACAGCGCCAGGAGATTGAAAATCAGCGGAAAGCGCTGCGGGAAGAGGCGGTTGCGCTGGCACGGACAGCGGACGAGGTAATCTTTGTGGGCGGCCTGAACCACGATTATGATGTGGAGGGCTGGGACCGGGACAGCATGAAGCTTCCTTATGCCCAGGACCAACTGATTGAGGAGCTGCTGGCAGTGAAGCCGGATACGATTATTGTCATGGTGGCAGGTTCACCGGTGGAAATGCCCTGGAGGGAGAAAGCCAGGGCCATTGTGTGGAATTACTATGCGGGTATGGAGACCGGTAATGCGCTGGCCGAGGTGCTGCTGGGCAGAGTATGTCCCTCCGGGAAGCTGCCGGAGACTTTCCCGGCGCTGTACGATGACACGGTGACTGCTAAAAACGGGGAGTTCGGCAAGCCGGAGAAAGTGATTTTTAAGGAAGGTATCTTTGTGGGATACCGGTATTATGAAAAGGAAAGAATCCGTCCGGCCTTTGCATTCGGTCACGGCCTGTCTTATACTTCCTTTGCATACGATCATCTTCAGGTGGAGATGGATCCGGAGCGGGGAAAGGAACTGGAGGATGCTGCGGTACGGGTATCTTTGGAGGTGACAAATACCGGTGCTGTAGCAGGCGCAGAGATTGTGCAGTGCTATGTGGCGGATCCCGTGTGCTGCGTGGAACGTCCTGTGAAAGAGCTGAAAGGCTTTGCTAAAGTGTTCCTGGAGCCGGGGGAGACCAAGCAGGTGAGTATGGTATTGCCCAGACGGGCTTTTGCCTTTTATGATGTGGAGCGCCATGAATTTGTGGTGGAGCCCGGGGAGTTTACTGTGCTGGTGGGCAGCGCTTCAGACCGGATTTGGCAGCAGGAGACGGTTGAACTGTAAGATGCTGTGCGCTGAACTGTTACTATCGGAAAGGTTTATTTACCAAATGTCTTGACAAAAGCCGAATTTGTGTTAATATACTAAATGCAACTTATTTGCAAATGCAAATGGATTGCAATTAAAAACCTATTCTAGATGTACGAAGATGGGGACACAAATTCGGAAAGCAGGACAAACGGGATATGTGGGATATTATTTTAGATAGTTTACTGGATACGGCAAAATTGATTCCTTTTTTGCTGTTGACCTATATTGTCATGGAGTATCTGGAGCATCGGGCCGGTGCCGCTACGGTTCGGCTGGTGCGCAGGGGCGGAAAATGGGGGCCCGTCATCGGCGCAGCGGTGGGGGTGGTGCCGCAGTGCGGATTTTCTGCCGCTGCCGCCAGCCTGTATGCGGGACGTGTGATTACGCTGGGAACGTTGATTGCCATTTTTCTCTCCACATCGGATGAGATGCTGCCCATTCTGATCTCCGCCAAGGCAAGCCCGATCCTGATTGCGCAGATTCTGGGGATTAAGGTGGTCATGGGTATGGCAGCAGGCTTCTGCATTGACCTTTTTGGCAGAGGAAAGCAGCAGGAGCAGGAACATATCCATGAGTTATGCGAGCACGATCACTGCCATTGCGGCGAGGAGGGGATTCTAAAGTCTGCATTGCTGCATACGCTGCAGATTGCGGGATTTATTCTGGTGATTAATTTTGTCCTGAATCTGCTGCTGGAGCAGGTGGGTGCAGATACGATGAGTCAGTGGATCTGGAACCGGCCCGTGATTGGAGAGCTGCTCTCCGGTGCGGTGGGATTGATTCCCAACTGTGCTTCTTCTGTGGCGATTACCCAGCTGTATCTGGAGGGAGCCATGGATTTCGGCGCCATGATGAGCGGGCTGATGGCCAATACCGGTGTGGGCCTGCTGGTTCTGTGCCGGTCAAACAGGCATGGCAGAGAGAATCTGAAGATTATCGGACTGCTCTATGGAATCAGCGTGCTGGGCGGGCTTATTGCCGGGCTGCTGCCGATTGCATAAGGGCGGGTATTTAGAACTTCAGATTTTCATTGGTGCAGTATAGCAGGTTGGAACTGCGATATGCATAGTGAGGTAGGGATGGAGAAACAGGAATATCCTGCCGGGATCAAGTGGACCCGGCAGCGCAAGGATGTATATCAGATTCTTTTGGAGGCCACGGAGCCGCTGAGCGCCGTGCAGATCTATCAGCGACTGGAGGATTCGGCAGGACAGCCCGGCTATGCGGTATCCACAATCTATCGACTCCTGGCAGCAGTTGAGGAAAAAAATCTGCTGATAAAGAGCAGCTGGATGGGGGAGGATACGCTGGTATATGAATTGAATCGGGGAGAACACACTCATTATGCCGTGTGTCTTGGCTGTCATAAACGAGTACCGCTGCAGCAATGCCCGTTTGCGCATATGCATCCCCAGCTGCCGCAGACCCAGGGAGATTTTGAGATTACCGGGCATAAATTGGAGCTTTATGGGTATTGTAAGGAGTGTAAAGAAAAGCTTTTGTAATTGAGTGAAAAATTTGTTAAATTTTTTTGAAAAAATACTTGCATTTCTCTAAACCATATGATATTATATCACTTGTGTTAAGGAACACGCACCGCTAGCTCAGTTGGTAGAGCACCTGACTCTTAATCAGGGTGTCCAGGGTTCGAGCCCCTGGCGGTGCAGGCAGAGTCCTGGGATTCGCATTATTAGCGGGTTGCGGGGCTTTTTTTTGTGCCGAAAAAAGGGGGCAGCTGAAAAAAATCAGTTTTCCCCATTTAGGA
>JAGANP010000039.1 GCA_017624175.1 Lachnospiraceae bacterium
CTGCTTTTACCCTCATTAGGGGTACAACTGGTCACTGCCACCACCTGAATATTGTCCCCCGAGAACTCCACATTGGTTCTTAGGGTTTTATAAGCTTCCCGTGATTTATAATCCTGTTCTGTTTTCTTCAGTTCTATGGTCTGCATCTTACTTTTTCTCCTGCTCTTGCTCCTGTACGCTCAGATCCACGATATCGTCTTCCTGTTCCCCGGCGTTTATGCTGCTCCCGCCGCCTTTTCCCTTGGCTTTCCCGCCGTCCCCTCCTGTCTGGGTGGTCTTCTTTCTGCCTTTCCGCTCCTGGCCGTCATACTCACTCTGGCCCAGAGGGATCAGTCCCAGTGTACTCAGCCGCAGATATTTCTCGATATCCTCCGAAGACTTGATGGTGTCATCCAGCAGATAGCGCACCAGCACCACCGCTGCCGCCAGAAAGCCGCCGATCAGAAAGCCGATCAGCGTCCACTTGGGCACGCTGGGATTGGACGGCTTATCCGGAATATTGCCCTCATCCACCATATTTACGGCCTGGATATCCGTCACCTCCACGATCCGCTCCGCCGCAATATCCCGCAGCGCATCTGCCAGCTCCTTGGCCAGCAGAGGATCCGGATCCGTAATCGTAATGTCAATGATCCGGCTGTCCGACTTGGTCGTCACCGCCACCTTGCTGATAAATTTTTCATAGGTCGTATTCAGCCCGAAATCGGCGATCACTTTCTCCACCACATAACGGGACTGGATCAGTTCGGGATAGTCCTTGGTCAGGGAGGTGCCCAGCTGCAGATCGCTGTAGGTCAGATTGCTGCTGCCCGTATCCTGCCGGTTCAATACCAGAATTCTGGTGGTGGACTCATAGGTGGGCGTGATCACAAACCGGCTGAACGCAAAGCCGGCGCCGCCCACAATCACGGCTGCCAGTATAATGACCCACAGATAATGCACCAGCACCATGAATAATTCCATCAGATCTATTTCCATCTCATCTTCGTATCTCTGCTCCATAACTTACCTCACTATGTATCGTACAAGTCATTGCGCTCATTTCCCCAGAAAAAGTCTCTGCGCATTCCGCCACAGAATATTTTCCACATATTCCGCCGGATATTTTCGATATAAAAGTTCCAGACATTCCCCTATGGCATGACTGCGGCCCCGGTCGCTGTGCGCATCCGTGGCAACGAAATCCACCCATTGCCTTTTCAGCAGCTCCCCGGTAATCTTCCGGGCCTGAGGGCCCATTTTTCCCTCTATGGCGTTAGCATTGACCTGGATCAACACGCCCAGATCCCGCAGCTGCCGAATCTGCTCATAGGGCTTTCGGCACAGATTCATATACCGCTCCACATGAGCCAGAACCGGATCATAGCCTGCCGCCTGGATCGCCGCCAGAGCATTGCGGATATATCTGGCATCCTCCGCCGGGGCAAATTCCACCAATACATAGCTGCTGCCCGCCAGAGTCAGTATCTTCCCCTCCTCCAGCAGCTCCGGCGCCTCCTGGTGATAATAGATCTCGTTGCCCGTATAGATTTCCATATCATAATTCTGCTCATAGGCATACTCCCGGAGTTCTTCGGCCAGCCGCTCCAGCCGGTCAACGGAGGGATGGGGCCCCTCCGGCATAAAATGCGGCGTGGCAATAATGGTGCGGATGCCGTTCTCCCAGGCCAGATCCAGCATACGCCGGGACTGGTTCATACTGTGGGAACCGTCGTCCACGCCGGGCAGAATATGACAATGGATGTCCGTTATCTTCGGCTTCTGAAACGCCGGAGCCTCTCTTCTTTCGCTTCTGCCAAACATATCCGCCCTCCCTGTCTGTCAATTCTCCGGTTGCTTCCGATTTGCTTCGCTTAGTATACTCTATTTTTTTTTCAATGTCAACTCTATAGAATTAAATATCTATCTCTATAGAGTATATTTAGTAAAAATGGGGATTGCTATACTCTATAGTGTTATGTGGATCAACAAACTAGTTATTATGTCTGCGTTGTGCGCTGTTTCACAGACTTTCATGCGCCCACAATTTCGATAAACAGCGCAGAAATGAGGATAAAATGATAGCGATTGATAAGGACTACAACCTCATGGTTGGTCTTCGTATCCGGGAGATCCGGGAATCCCTTCATCTCTCCCGGGAGAAATTCAGTGAAAAATGTGATATTTCCCCCAGCTTCCTGTTCGATGTGGAATCCGGCAAAAAAAGCATTACGGCCAAGACCATTTACAAGATTTCCACGGCCTGCAATGTTTCGGCGGATTATATTGTGCTGGGACATAATACGGGATTTGAAAGTGACCTGATCCTGGAGCTTTTAAGCAGCTTTTCGCCCCAGCAGCGGGAACATGCGCTGAATATTCTGACAGAATTTCAGAAAGCGATTACAGAGAGCTGATGAAGCATACAGGAAATCCAAATAGCAGATAGGCTGTAAAAAAAGAAAGGCTACAGTGATGCCGAGAGGTAACACTGCAGCTTTTCTTTTATTTTGTCCTAATCAACTGTGACCATATCCTGATTTGTTCTGAAATACATTGCCCTTGCATTTTTGGTTTTCAGCAGATATCCATTAGCCTCCAGATTGGCCAACACCTGCTTCCTGAAATACGTAGAATCACTTAATCCTAAATATTGTGCAATTTCTGAAGCCTTATGCGCCTGATAATAACAAAAGGAAAGCACCCCATCATCATAATCCGTTCCGTTCGGCACAGGGACAAAGGTGAGTACAGGCATGCCGCTGTCCTTTACCCCATCCAAATATGTCAG
This sequence comes from Lachnospiraceae bacterium, assembly GCA_017624175.1. Lineage (GTDB taxonomy): Bacteria > Bacillota > Clostridia > Lachnospirales > Lachnospiraceae > Acetatifactor. Next base: position 2,771 of record JAGANP010000039.1, read on the forward strand.
ATCCGGTAACACAAGTGTAAAATGGTCTGAGGAAGAAAATATATACGGACGATGGTTTTCATCCTCCCCCTTGTATTCCTCAATAATTTTATCAAATCCGGTACCTGCGGCCTCCATGACATTACAACTGACCAAAACAGCCGTAATGAGTTCATTTCTTCTTTTGGAAATGATACCGGACAAATCATAGGTTTTTCCCAGCTTCCCTCCTCTGTAAAAGCTGCCGGGAGACGAAATTTCCAGTCGATCCTTAAACATATCCACTTGTATCTGCGTACCGTCAAGAAAATAATCTCGGTGCGCAACAGCATTTATTACCCCCTCAAACAAAGCTCTCTGCGGATATGCATCAATATTTTTTCTTGTGTCACCCAGTTTAATCATGGAGTGGTTCATTCTCTGTGTTACAAATTCCATCATATAATTGATGACGGAAATAATGTTACCGTGAAAACGATTTATGGTGACAATTCTTTCGCTTCCTTTATTGAATCCTGAAAAGACAGAACACTGAACCTCCGTCTTATTCCCCTGATAATCATCCGCAAATAGCAGCGCACCATTCGTAAGCAGGCCATCTTCATTATAAAATCCCATGGACTGCAAAGCTTTTTCCGTCAAATCCTTTCCCTCATTGTGTAATGCATAAAAATCACGGAGCGCAGTAAATTTTGATGCGTCATACCTGATATCCGACGTCAGAATATCATACTGTGTATTTTTACTTTTTATACTCATCTCGATAATTTCTTCATACGTTGCACCGTTAGTAAAACCATCTCTTCTCATAAAAATAGAGGGAATACTTTTATATTTCAAAATGACAGGCTTAACAACAGATTCCCAAACATGAATGTGTATAATAAAGCGTTCTTTTCCTTTGATTTCATACCGTATGAAAGATAAGGTCATCTGCGGTCTTGGCACCAAATGTTCATTCACCTGGTTATTAAAATAATTGCGTTCATTATCTGCAGACATCCTGTCAAAGCCGACCAGTTTATTTGTTTTATCTTCAACACCAATATAAAAATCACCGCCAAAAGCATTTGCAAAACCGGCTATCGTTTTCAGCCAGCCCACAACATCATCACGGTTTAATTTGCTTTTACATTCAAATCTGTCATTTTCCAGCCTTACATCTTCTATAATCTCTTCCAGATACATACCATCACCTTCGTTTTTTCTTTTATTTTACTTCAATATAACTTCAATGTCAACTTCAATATTATTTCAATTATTCTTCAATTTACTTTAAACCAATACAAAAAAATGCTGACGCCATCTCAATGCGCCAGCATATTTTCTATAAAGATTCCATATCCTTTGCTGGCATCCTGTACCAGCACATGGGTCACGGCGCCGATCAGGTGGCCGTTCTGGATGATGGGGGCGCCGCTCATGCCCTGGATGATCCCGCCGGTCAGCGCCAGAAGCTCGGGATCCGTCACCTCCAGTTCAATTCCCCGGTTTACATTGTCATGATCCAGGTGCACCCCGGTGATCTCCACATCATAGTACCTGGGAGTGCCGTCCACAGTACACAGGATCTGGGCAGGCCCTTTCACAATCTCCTGTTTCAGGCCGATGGGCAGCGCATCCTCCGTGGCCAGAGTCAGCGCCTTGTCATTACATTGGCCGAAGATTCCCTCCGATCCGTTATAATAAATATCTCCCAGGATCCGGTCCGGGCTGTAGACAATCATGCCGGTCATCTCCCCCGGCTCTCCGTCCTTACCCTTTTTGATCGCAATGATCTCTGTCTGATACAGGGTGCCGTCGTCCAGATTCATCAGAGTGCTGGTATCCACATCATTGATCCCATGGCCCAGAGCCCCGAAATTACCGTCCGCATCAATATAGGTCATGGTGCCCACGCCCTGGGCATTGTCCCTGATCCAGATGCCCAGCTTATACTTTCCCTCTGCGTTCTGTACCGGCTGGACTTTCACCTCCATGAGCTCCTCGCCCCGTTTGATCTGCAGGGTCACCTCTCTGCCCCCGCACGCCTCGATCCGGCTGACAAAATCATCCTTATCCGATACCGCCTCCCCGTCCAGCTGCAGGATATAATCCCCGGATTTCAGCACATATTTGGCCGGACAGTAGGTGATGCCGTCCATGCCCTGGAAATCTCCCACACCTACCACCAGCAGTCCGTCGGCTTTCACATAGATGCCGATGGGCACGCCCACAGGGGTAAGCTCCTGCTCGTCAATGACCTGGATGCCCACCTGCTTAAAGGGCAGGATACCGAAGATCTTCACATTCATCTGATAGCTCTGATCGGCGCTCATCTTCATGGTCACTTCCCGGCTCAGATCAATACTCACCGAACCGATGGGAATATTGGACTCCTCCTGACCGCTCACCGCCACCATTTCTCCGATCAGGGGCACCCCCAGATCAATGGTCTGCTCCACATCCGCTTTGATTCGCAGCACCGAGGGAATCTGATTGTACAGATCATAGTACCCGATGCCCCCCAACGCCAGGCTTGCACAGACCAGTATACCGCACAGGCTGTATCGATAGATCCGGCGCCGTCTCCTGCGTCTGCGCCAGCCCTCCAGCAGCACCACCATATCCTCTCCCGCCTGATTCTGCACCGCTATGTTTTCCTGCTCTATATCCGTTTGTTTTCTGCATTTTTTCCACATAAAAATCACACACTTTCGCTGGTTAATCTCTGCAAATAGTGTGTGATTATTTTGGGTTCTTTAATCAATGAAAATTATGGCTTTTATTTTGTTTTATGCTGCAGGGCCTGCTGCCGCATCTCCCTGGCATTGCCCAGCACCGCCTCCGTCATGCCGTCACCGCCCAGAAGCCTGCCCAGCTCCTGCAGGTTTTCTTCTCCCTGCAGCTGCCGGATCCGGGTAAGTGTATTCTCCCCCTGCACTTCCTTTTCAATGACAAAATGCCGGTCGGCCATGGCGGCAATCTGGGGCAGATGGGTGATGCAGATCACCTGGTGGGCATGAGCCACGCAGTCCAGCTGCTCCGATACCTTCCAGGCCGTCTTGCCGCTGATCCCCGCATCGATTTCGTCAAAAATCAGCGTGTCGATATTGTCCCGGCTGGCCAGTACCGTCTTGATTGCCAGCATGATCCGGGACAGCTCGCCGCCGCTGGCGATCTGGGCCAGGGGCTTTACCCTTTCTCCCGGATTGGTGGA
>JAGANP010000303.1 GCA_017624175.1 Lachnospiraceae bacterium
ACCTTGATATCCAGAGGATAATCCTCCACCAGCTTCTCCACCTGAGACGCCAGGCCGATCAGGTCGATCTTCGTCCTGCCGCAGGTGGGACAGGATACCACCTCAATCCCTCCCTGCCGCAAACCGAGTGTGCGCAGAATCAGCTTTGCAGACTTGATCTCCTCCACCGGATCCCCGGTCAGGGATACCCGGATCGTGTCCCCGATGCCCTGGTGCAGGATGATCCCCAGGCCCACTGCCGACTTGATATTCCCGCTCTGCACCGTACCGGACTCCGTGATTCCCACATGCAGGGGATAGTCCGTCCGGGCAGCCAGGATCTCATGGGCTTTGACGCACATCAGTACATCCGAGGACTTGATGCTGATGACCAGATTGTCATAGCCCAGATCCTCGATCATATGTACCTTATCCAAGGCACTCTCCACGATCCCCTCCGCCGTGACGCCGCCGTATTTTTCCAGCAGGGGCTTCTCCAGGGAACCGCTGTTGACGCCCACCCGGATGGGAATATGGCGCTCCTTTGCCACCTCCACCACCGCTTTTACCTTGTCTACGGAGCCGATATTTCCGGGATTAATCCGGATCTTGTCAGCCCCGTTCTCCATGGCGGCAATGGCCATGCGGTAATCAAAATGAATATCCGCCACCAGGGGAATGGAAATCTGTTTTTTGATCTCCCCGAGAGCTTTCGCTGCCTCCAGGGTGGGCACAGTGCAGCGGATGATCTCACAGCCCGCCTGCTCCAGTCGGTGAATCTGGGCTACCGTAGCCGCCACATCCTCCGTCCGGGTATTGGTCATGGACTGGATAGCGATGGGCGCTCCCCCGCCGATCTGCACCTTCCCGATCTGAACGGTTCTGGTATGTTCTCTATGAATAAAATCTGTCTGCATGAAGAGTCCTCCTCTACGCAAAGAAAGCATCCGCCCTTTTCCGGCAAATGCTTCACCTTATTTGCTAAAATGCGTGAAATACGAAGCATTTTACACATTGTACCACATTTTGGGGCTGTTGACTACAAAAATGTCTATTGGTTGGGGTCTGGGGTATTACTAATGTCCAAGATTCCCGGTCGCTGTGGACTTCTATCACAAAATACATATCTTTGGTCCACTTTCTTACGTTTTCCCGCTAATTCATGTTTTTATTACGGGCAAAATGGACCTACATTCAATAATTACTCTTTTCAGTCCACTTTTAGGCAAGAAAAAGTGGACCATGGCATCCACTTTTTACTTATATGTCCATTTTCATAAATCTAATGCTTCTCCCACATTGGAATACCATTGACCAGTCCCCGAAGCATGTCAAATCTCTCTCTCCAGATATCCGCAGGTAAAGGGGAAAAAGTCAAACTTTTCCGTTCCCTTATGTACTGCGCCATGTGCCTCATACCACTGACGAAGCTGTACATTTTCCTCCACAATGCCGATCAGCAGCTGCCTGCAGCCCAGTTTTCCGGCCTGTGCAAAAGCGTGCTCCAGCAGTTGCTCGCCAATCTGCCGGTGACGATACCGGGGCAGCACACAGAGATTGTTCAGTTCGCACTTTTGATCTTCCTGCAGATGCAGGGAATAATATCCGATGATCTGTCCCTCTTCCTCCCAGACAAACATGGGCCGGCCCTCCTGATACTGCCACTGCAGACGCTCTCTGTTTGTGGCAAATGCGGTAAACCGGGGCGCATTTTCCCGGGTAAAACCAAAGTCTTCCGCCACCGTCATAAAGCTCTCACAGATCACCTGCACACATCTGTCAATTTCCTCTTCTATCATCGGTCTGATCATATTCTGTTCCAGTCCCCCACTTTTGCCTTTTTTTGTTCTACACTTTCAGACTCTTCAAATACTGCTTCTGCTCCGCCGGAACCCGAAGACTCTCACAGGCTTTCTGGATGGCCTTATTATGGGTCCAGGCGTCCAGCCGCTGCTCCTCCATATAGGGGATCACGGCCTCATACTGCTTCGTCAGAGCCGTGGCAAAATACCAGGCCCGCATCATGTTCACATAATACTCCCGGGAACGGAGCTGGGCCACCCACTGCGGATATTCCGGGCGGAAGGCATCGTCCAGATACAGCCGCATCAGCATCCCCACCCCAAACCGAATCGTATAGGTCTCCTCCGAGGCAATCCATCGGCGGATCGGCTCCAGCAGCTCCTCCCTATGCTTGGCAAAAACCTTGGGCGCCATCATGTCGCAGGTAGCCCAGTTATCCACATAGGGCAGAAAGCGCTCCGTCTCTGCCAGGCACTTCTGATAGTCCCTGATCTGCTCCACCACAAAGGCATGTACATTATTTTCATCATAATAGCGGTGGGGCAGCTGAGCCAGAAAATCGCCGATCCGTGGATCCTTTGCCGCCTCCTTGGCCAATTTCCGTACCTCCGGAGTCCGTACCCCGATAATATTCTCCGGATCCACCGTGGGAATCAGCTTTGCATGAAAATCCCGATATTCTGTATCCTGCAGTTCCCACAGGCTTTTCTGTATTTTTTCACCGATCTCGCTCACTGTCATTCCTCCTGTGGTACATACACACATGCAAACTCTTCGCACACCACCGGCATCTCTTCATCAAAGGTCAGACCGGCCTCTGCCAGTTCCTCCCGGAAAAAGCGTTCATGTACGCTCCGCCAATAGGCCAGGCTCAGATCGCCCTCCCCCTCTCTGCGGGCGTGGTCCGCACCGATCTCCCGGAAAGGCGTCACATAGACCCTGGTGGTCCGAATAATACATACCGCCTGTTCCCTGCTGTCCAGGATCACGCTGTACTCTCCTGCCCGGGGCAGCGGCTCCTGTTCCAAGGCATATAGGGGATACGCCGAAGCGGTGGCGGTCTTTCTCCCGCTGACCACCAGGGCGGCCAGTTCGTCCGGCGTCTCTCCGAACGCCCACGCCTCATAGCCGGTATTTATGATTCCCGTTTCCCCGGCATACCGGTTCCACATCTCCTGCGCTGTCATCGTATTGTTTTTCCCTGTCCTTCCATAGTTTCTCCCTTTTCCGGGTCTTCTCTCTCCTCAAGTCGTGCAAAAAAGGCGTCACAGAATCTGTTCCACTTCTCTTCATATTCTTCATGCGAAAGCTCCGTCATGTCCCCCACATGGTAGATCCCCCGGCTGCGGGCTTCCTCTACGAAATCAGGAATATAGCCGGTACCTTCCTCTTCCAGGAAAGCCCTGACCCGGGCATACCCTCTCCGGTGAGCCAGATAGAGCCGGGTATGTCCGTCCTCAGAGACATAGCTCCCCTCATACTCCATTACCGGAATCACAATATCCTCTTCCCTCTGGATAAAGCTTCCCACCGCCGCAAGCTTTTCCTGATCCACATAAAACTGGGAGGGCTGAATCTCCCGCAAGGGCAAATCAAACAGCTTCACCGGCTCATATTCCTTCAGCAGATCCCCTTCCGGTGTATAAAACCGGGTGATATGGCCTGTATAGAATCGAAAGGCTTCCAGGATCTCTTCGACTTTTTCTGTATCCTCATAATCATGATAATACATTTTTGCCGACCGGTCATCCACAATCTCAAAACCGCAGGGATATTTCCCGTCTATGAGAAATGCACCGTGCTGCCGCAGAATTTCCGGCGTAAATCTATCGTCTGTATAGGAATTGATTCTCTGTATATTCATTCGCTGCTTCCCGTCTCCCATATCTGGCTTTCAAAGCCGTATTCCAGTCCCACGCTTTTCCCAAAGGGCATTACTCCGGCGCTTTTTATCTGCTGCGGTATACAAAATCATGGAATCCGGCAGAACCTCCGGCCTCTTCGGTGGAATACACCGCCAGCCCGAAGCGGCAGCCCGTAAAATGATCCAGCTTAAAGTACAGCTTATGGTCTGCTCCCACCTTAATCCAGGCGCTTTCTCTCTCTGCGTCTGCACTGCGATAATAGAAAGAAGCCGTATCCCGCATCATGGTGAAATCCACTTCCAGCTTTAACCGTACCGTCTCTTCCTTCAGCAGAATTGCCGCCCTCTCTCTGTCAAGGCTCTCCTCCCCGGTCAGCGGCGCCATGGAAGCATCCTCCGGCTCTACAGTGCGCACCGTCAGATACAGACGTCCCTTTCTTCTGGTAAGTCCCACAAAGCCATAGCAGCCCTGAAGCGCACAGAGTCCGGCATAGTCGCCCTCCCCCAGCCTGCTGCCGTCCACCGTTACCTCTCCGGCACAGCCGGGATAGGCCATCCTCTGGGTGATGACGTTTTTTGCTTGTGTCAGACCGCTGCAGACCTTGTCCGTTCGTACCTGCCAGATGCCTTTTTCTTTATCCTGACAGATCAGGCTCCTATCCGGCTCATGGTTAAACTGCCAGCAGGGCTTCAGTTCTCCCCGGAAATCATCACTCTCCACCAGCGGCCGGTATCGGTATCCCGGGCGGGTGCTTTCCACAGGAAATTCCTCCGGGATTTTCCCGTTTTCCCCAAACACCGGATAGGCATTCTTCCAGCTTACAGGAATCAGAATCGGAATCCGCCCCACGGCGCCGCTGTCCTGAAACAGCATGGCATACCATTTCCCGTCAGGAGTATCCACAATGCCGCCCTGGGCTACTCCCTGTCCGCAGTAGCCCCTGTCATCCTCCAGCACATCACCGCCGACAAACTCCCCTGTCAGGGAATCAGACACAAAACAGGCCTCCGTCCTCCTCCAGCAATCTCTTCTGGAATGGATGAAAAACAGATAATATTTTCCGTTTATTTTATAAAAATGCGTTCCCTCATAGCCCAGGCTCGGATGCCCCGCATCGCTGACTGCCAGACGGTGCAGGCCGCCCTCCAGGGGGCCGCTTAAATCGTCTTTCAGCTCCGTGATATAGATATCGGTATTGCCGTAAGCAATATATACCCGGTCATCCTCATCAAACAGCAGGGAGCAGTCGTGATAAAAGCCCTCCACATACTGCTTTTTCCAGGGGCCTTCGATCTGTTTTGCGGTATACAGATAAGTTCTGTGGGTATCGTTGGCCACAAAGCATACATAATAAGTACCCCTGTGATACCGCAGGGATGCCGCCCACATCCCTTTCCCGTAGATATTCTCTTCTCCCTCCAGCTTCTGTCCGGGCGTACCGTCCAGGGTGTCATAGACATAGGCCGCATGCTCCCAGTTTCTCAGGTCATAGGAGCGCAGGATCTCACAGCCCGGCATAAAATGCATGGTGGTGCTCACCATATAGTAGGTA
>JAGANP010000304.1 GCA_017624175.1 Lachnospiraceae bacterium
ACAGGAACAGTCCCGCAATGAAAGCTGCATTGATATCTTCTATAAATACCTTTTTGATCAGCTCGATGAACACTCTCTCGCTGCCGCCGGATACCAGGGCGTTCGGTGCCAGATAAGCACGTCCCAGCACGCCGATGAAACATGCAAAGAATAAGGACAGGGTTACCCATATAATGGCAACCGCCTTGGACTTTTTCAGTTCTTTATCGCTCTTCACCGCCATGAAGCGGATGAGGATATGGGGCATACCGAAATATCCCAGTCCCCAACCCAGACCTGAGATGATATTGATCAGGGTATTGCTGCCCTCCTTATAGCGGAAGATATTCACAAAGTCAGCAGCCGTGCTTGGCAGTGTATTGGCCTCCAATCCGGAAGCAATGGTCATTCCGTCAGCATTCATCAGGCCAAGTGCGATCAGGGGAACGGCCAGCAGCGCTACCAGCATCAGCATACCCTGGATGAAGTCAGTCACACATACAGCAAAAAATCCTCCCAGGAAAGTATATACCAGGATGACTATAGCGCCGAGGGTCAGCGCGATCTTGTACTCCACGCCAAAAATAGATTCAAAGAGCTGTCCTCCGGCAGAAAGTGCAGAAGCACAGTACACTAGGAAGAAAATAACGATGGTCACGGAGGAGACGGTCATTAACACTCTCTTCTTATCATGGAAACGATTCTCAAAATAAGCCGGAAGCGTAACGGCATTGTTCGCGCGGATAGTGTAGCGGCGCAGCCTGCTGGCAACCAAAAGCCAGTTTAAGATCGTGCCGACCAAAAGTCCCAGGGCAACCCATCCGTCTCCGCCTACCCCTACCATGTAAATAGCACCGGGCAGACCCATCAGCAGCCATCCGCTCATATCAGATGCCTGTGCGGACAGGGCAGCCACGAAACCACCTAACTTCCTGCCTCCCAGGAAATAATCCTCAGAACTGTTATTTTTCCTGGAATAAAAGGCTCCGATCACGATCATCAGGATCAGATATGCCACAAATGCTGTCAGGATCCAAATCATAGTATTCGTCATAGTATCCTCATTTCTGCGCTTCAGCGCCTGTTCTTAATGTATACATGTATTTTGCATAATCATTTCTAAGTTTACTAAGAATGTACCCATAAGTCAATAAGAAAGACCGCATATTGCGGAAAATTGCCCTCCGGCATTGCGAAAGCCCCAAAAATCATGTATCATGTAGGGGAAAGTGAGGATACCTTTATGTGGATTGCAGACAATTGGAAAGATTATGAAGTAATAGATACCTGCAGTGGGGAAAAGCTGGAGCGCTGGGGCGATTACCTGCTGGTACGGCCGGACCCACAGGTAATATGGGATACCGGGCACCATAACCCCGGTTGGAAACAGAAAAACGCTCATTACCACCGCAGTGCAAAAGGCGGCGGTGAATGGGAATTCTTCAATCTTCCCGATGAATGGACCATCTCCTATCAGTTGAATAAGGGAAACGATCCCCAAAAGCCGGAGGATATGGGCAGACAGCTCACTTTCCGCCTGAAGCCTTTCAGCTTCAAACATACGGGACTCTTTCCGGAGCAGGCGGTAAACTGGGACTGGTTCTCGGAAAAGATCCGTGAGGAAAGATCCCGATCAGACCGCCCCATCAAAGTACTGAATCTCTTTGCCTACACCGGGGGCGCTACTCTTGCGGCGGCGGCGGCCGGTGCCGCAGTGACCCATGTGGATGCCTCCAAAGGAATGGTGGGCTGGGCCAAAGAAAATGCTGTCAGCTCCGGCCTTTAAGATGCCCACATCCGGTGGCTGGTGGATGACTGCGTAAAATTCGTGGAACGTGAGATCCGCAGGGGCAACAAGTATGACGGCATCATCATGGACCCTCCTTCCTACGGCAGGGGGCCCAA
>JAGANP010000305.1 GCA_017624175.1 Lachnospiraceae bacterium
CCCTCTGATGGTCTTTGTCATACTGATATTCAATTAAAAACTTTAAGCCGCAGGCTTGAAGTTTTTAATATGAAGATCATAATGAGACGGGATTCTATGATTTTCTAATCCGAAAATCATAGAATCGACAACGCCGACAGGCGGTGTCTTTCAAATTGAACTTAAATAGTTCAATTTGAAAAGAGTATCAGAGGGATCCTTCCTTATCCGATTTATTTCCGCATTCGTTCTTCTTTCCTGTCTTTACGCCTCTGCCAGAAGCTGCATCCCGTCCCACAGGCCGTCCAGGCATTGGATGGTTTTGCAGTACAGGGCGTATTTCCTGTCGTAGATGGCCTTCTTACCGGGGTCGGGATACACCGCAGCACTGAGGCTGCACATATTTGCGGCAGCCTCCTCCATGGATACATAATCCCCCACGGCGTAGGCCACGGCAATGGCGCAGCCCTGGGCACCGGTTTCTTTGACCTCCACGGTTTCCACCTTCAGCTGCAGAATGTCCGCAAACATCTGCACCCACACAGGAGAATTGGCAACACCGCCGGCCAGACGGATTCCCTCAGGGGGCATCTCCCGGGTGGCCAGGAGCTTTTCCAGGTGATACCGGTGGCAGAAGGCAATGCCCTCGTAGATGCTGCGCAGGATGTGCCGCCGGGTATGGTTGGCGCAGAGCCCCACAAAGCTGCCCCTGGCATTGGGATGCACATTGGAGGCCATGACGAAGGGCAGGAACACCGGCACAAATTCCTCCGGGGGTGTTTCCTCCACCCAGCTGTTGACCATATCATAGATGCTGCTGCCCTGAGCCTTTGCCTCCTGCTTTAATTCCGGAAGGAAATTGTCCAGGAACCAGGCATTGTTTCCGGCGGAGGTGGCGCTGCTTTCTTCAATCAGGTAATAGCCCGGCAGGCAGAACAGGGAGTTCATTTTTACGCTGCCATCCAGCACCGGCTTCTGCCGGGGATATTCGTTGATGGACCAGGTTCCGGCGATCATGCAGATATGGCTGGGGTCCATCACATTGACGGCCAGGGCACAGGCATCGATGTCAAACATGCCGCCGATGACAGGGGTGCCGGGCAGGAGGCCGCAAAGGGCTGCCGCCTCCTCCGTCACATAGCCGCAGATGTCGGTGGAATTGCGCAGAGGCGGCAGAGCGTCCTCTACCTCTTCGATGCCAAAGAGCTTCAGAATCTCCGGGTCGTAGTCTTTCGTATGCAGATTCACCAGGCCGGTGCCGGAGTAGTCCGTCAGCTCACCGAACACCTCCCCCGTCAGGCGGAAGCGGACATAATCCTTGCATTCAAAGACCCATTGGATATTGTTGTAAACCTCAGGCCTGTTGTCCTTCATCCAGGCGAGTAAGGCCACCGGCTGGCAGGCCATAACATGCTGGCAGGTAAGGGCGAAGGCTGCCTGTTCCGTGCCGTCCGCGGCCCAGCGGAGGGGGTATTGGTAGGCCCGGTTGTCGCTGGAGGGGATGCCATAGCAGGCAGGCTTATTATCCCTGCCCCAGAGGTACAGGCCCTTGCCATGGCCGCAGATGCCCACACCGGCGATTTTTTCTGCCGGGATCCCGGTCTGTTCCAAAGCCTTACGGATCACGGCGCAGTTGGCCTGCCACATTTCCTCCATATCCCGCTCCATGCAGCCGGGCTTGGGGCTGAAGCTGGCGGTGGGCATATCCGCAGCGCCCAGCTGTCTGCCCTGCCGGTCAAAAATGGCAGCCTTCGTCACAGTGCCGCCGTTATCCAGGCCGATGTAGTAGCGCATAGTGATTCCTCCCATATGTATTTTTCAATTGTAGTATGCATATTCCGGTAAATTTCGATTCGGCGGAGCGTTTGTGATGCATCACCGCAGGGCGGGGGCAATAATCGGTTATTGTGGTTATCCCTTTTAATAAGCATGCACAACTAGAAGATAACAGAAGCAGTTGTCATCCTGAGCGACCGAAGGGAGTCGAAGGATCTTGGCACGAATTTGACTGCAAATGTAATCGAAATGCGAAGATCCTTCGACTTCGCTACGCTGCGCTCAGGATGACACGTTTTTACTCTGTGCGTTTTGTCTTTCTTGCTTACAAAAGGTGATAACCACA
>JAGANP010000306.1 GCA_017624175.1 Lachnospiraceae bacterium
GATCGTACCCATAGACCACCACAAAGTGCCCTCCTGCCGTAAAATCTCCCGGGCCCATGGAGCAGATCAGGATACCGCCCTGATCCAGCGCCGCCTTCATCTCCTCCTCCGACGGATCCGGCTGGTCCACCGTCACGCCGTAAAGCGGCGCCGTTTCCTCCAGCAGCGCCCAGAGCGTACCGGTTCCCGACAGATAATAGTCGTTCTCCATGCTGTATTCGCCAAACAGATCCGGTGTGAGGGACTCGTCCCCGGTCAGATAATAGAGCACCATGGACAGACAGGTGGGGCCGCAGCCCGACAGAGCAATACAGCTGTCATCCCCATAGGGTGCATATCCCCAGCGGGGATCCCATTGTAGAAAAAGTGGATACTCCTCCTGCTTTTCCCGCTCCGTCAGCCCGCCCGTGGCCCGGTGCTCCGCCTCGGGATATCCCTGAACAAAGTCTGCCATCTCCGGGTTGTTTGCCAGAGCTTCCAGAAGCCTGTCCGGGTATGCCTCATAATTTTCACGGATCTCTGCAATCCGCTGATCTTCTTCCCCCAGCTCCGCCAGCTTCTCCAGCACCTGGCGGTAGGTTCTCTCCCGGGGCTTCTCCACCTGCTCCAGTCCGCACAGCTCCGCATAGGAAGCCTCCGCCGCTTCCTCAACAATCTGATGATTTTTCAGTGACGCTGCGCCGGTCCGGACTTCCTGTCCTGTCTCTACTCCGGCTTCTGCCGCTTCTACCTGCAGAATCCGCACCACATTGCTGACCTGCGTCAGCAGCTCCTCCTGCTCCTGCAGCTGCGCTTTCACCTGTCTCAGCTGCAAAGTACAGACCACCGTACCGAGCAGGCAAAGCACTATCCCGGTCAGGACTATCCTATGTCTCTTTTTCATTTTTCTCTGCCGCATTGTTTACTCCTCCTTACGGCTTTATTATCCTGTACCTCTGTCACGGAATTGTATCCTCCGTCTCTAACCGCCCTATATCTTTACCAACGCTGCAGATTTCTCTCATGCTTTTCCCGGTAAACCCGAGCCATCTCTTCCGGGGTGATGCCGTAACAGATCAGTACATCATTAAAATACATCAGCACATCGCACATCTCTTCCGTGAAATGACATCTGACTTCTGAATTCTCCATAATCTCCCCGTCACCCTGTTTTTTAATAATATCTGCCACTTCTCCGGCTTCCACAAACATCCAAAGCAGCTTGTCCCTGCCGATATCGGGAGACAATTCTTTCCATCCCTCTCCGAATTTCTCATGATACTTGCGATGCAGCTCCTGCTGCATGCACCGCATTTCCTCAAAGTCCAATCCCACCATGCCTTTCTCCTTTAGTCAATTTCCAAAAGTATGTATACTCTAGTACGCTTTCCCTGCCATGATCTCCAGATAATCCTGATAATTCTTCTCCAGCAGCGCCGGGGTATCCAGACCGTAAGGGCATTTGCTCTTACATCTGCCGCAGTGCAGGCACTCTTTGATCCTGTGCATCTTCTCCTGCATCTCAGGCGTGAGCTGGGCTGCGGAGGGCGCCCGCCGGATCATCAGGCTCATCCGGGCCATATTATTGATCTCAATCCCTGCCGGACAGGGCATGCAGTATCCGCAGCCCCGGCAGAACTCTCCGGAAAGCTCCTGCCTGTCCCTGGCAATGACCTCCTCCAGTTCTTTCGTCATCACCGGCGGATGCTCAATATAGGACAGAAACTCGTCCAGCTCTGACTCCCGCTGTACGCCCCAGATGGGCAGCACATGCCCGTACTGTGCCAGGTAGGCATAGGCAGCCGCCGAATTGGTGATCAGGCCGCCGGACAGGGCTTTCATGGCAATAAAGCCCATCCCCGCCTGAGCCGTCTTCTGCACCAGCTCTATATCCTTTTGATCGGCCAGATAACAGAACGGAAACTGCAGCGTCTCATACAGACCGCTCTCCACAGCCTCCAGCGCCACATTCAGCCGATGATTGGTGATGCCGATATGGCGAATCTTTCCCTGGGCCTTTGCCTCCAGCATGGCCTCATACAGTCCCGTGCCGTCCCCGGGCTTGGGACAGAACGCCGGATTGTGAAACTGGTAGATATCGATGTACTCCGTCCGCAGATTGTGCAGAGAGGTCTCCAGATCTTTCCAGAAGCCCTCCGCCGTGCTTGCGCCGGTCTTGGTGGCGATATATACCTTTTCCCGCATCCCGTCAAAAGCCTCCCCCAGCTTTTCCTCACTGTCCGTATACCATCTTGCGGTGTCATAAAAGGTGATGCCATGGTCATAGGCCTTGCGCAGCAGACCCACAGCCTCCTTTCTGCTGATCCTCTGGATCGGCAGCGCTCCAAAAGAATTTTTCTCCACGGTAATCCCGGTCCGCCCCAATGTTACTTTCGTCATCTCTGTCCGCTCCTTTATCTTCTCTATGGATTCCTTATATATCCTGCTTTCACATCTTATATGCTTTTCTCATCATACCTGCTTTCCCAAATCCTGTCAATTCTAAAAGAAATTTGCAGCTTTACATTCTTATCAAAAGCAGGAACTTTCCTTTTTGGGAAATAACATCGAAGTGGACCGATATGAAATTTTGTTCCGCTTCGGTCCACTTTTCATGAGTGAAAACACTGTAAAAGCGCAAGATTCCGTAAAGCTGTTGCCCGTTATGAAAAAAATATGTGTTAAGGTCCACTTTTTTGGTGGAAAAAGTGGACTGATTCAGACACTTTTTACATATAGGGCACAACTAACCTGAAAAATCTGTTTTTTCCGGGCTGATGTAAGGCAAAAATGGACTTTTCTACAAGAAAAATTTTTATCGGTCCATTTTTAAACAGCTTTCTCATGTATTACACTTACCTCACGCAGGTTTTACCTGCAGCACTGCACCAATACGTATCCGAAAACCTCTGAAAGCATACTTTACAAAAAATAAGAAAAGTGAGTACTCCGAAGAATACCCACTTTTCATGGTTTCACACATCAGACCTACGCCTACCGCACCGGTCTTTGCAGCGCTTAGCCTTCCTTGCTGACGGCTCCTGCCTCTCTCCTACTTTCTCACCAGCAGGCTCTTGCCCGTCATCTCCGCAGGCTGCTCCTTGCCCATGATCTCGATCAGGGTGGGGATGATGTCCGCCAGACAGCCGCCCTCTCTCAGAGTATAGGCGGGATCTGCATTCACCAGAATGAAAGGCACCTGGTTGGTGGTATGTGCGGTAAAGGGTTCGCCGGTCTCGTAATCGATCAGCTGCTCCGCATTGCCGTGGTCTGCGCAGATGAACATGACGCCGTCCATTTCCTTTAAGGCTTCCACTGCCCTGCCCACACACTCGTCCACTGCCTCCACTGCCTTAATGGCTGCCGCCTGTACGCCGGTGTGGCCCACCATGTCGGGGTTGGCAAAGTTGATGATGATTACGTCATAGCTGCCGCTGCGGATAGCACCGCAGAGCTTTTCGCATACTTCATAGGCGCTCATCTCCGGCTTTAAGTCATAGGTTGCCACATCCTTGGGAGAATTTACCAGCACTCTGTCCTCGCCGGGATTGGGCTCCTCCACGCCGCCGTTAAAGAAGAAAGTGACATGGGCGTACTTCTCGGTCTCCGCAATCCGGGCCTGGGTCATGCCGTTGGCTGCCAGCCACTCGCCAAAGGTGTTGGTCACTGCCACCTTGTGGAACGCCACCTCCTTGTTAGGAATCGTGGGATCATAATCGCTGAAGCACACAAAGGTAATGTCCTTTCTGGCTCCCCGGTCAAAGCCCTTGAAATCATCATCGCAGAATGATCTGGTGATCTCTCTGGCACGGTCGGGACGGAAGTTAAAGAAGATCACAGAATCCCCATCCTGCACCGTTGCCACGGGCTTGCCGTCCTCCAGTGCCACCGTGGGCTTTACGAATTCATCGGTCTCCCCCCGGTCATAGGACTGCTGAATCGCACAGATGCCGCAGGCTGCGGTCAGCCCCTCGCCCTTGGTCATCGCATCATAGGCCAGCTTTACCCGGTCATAATTGTTATCTCTGTCCATTGCATAGTAACGGCCCATGACGGAAGCGATCTTACCCACACCGATCTTCTCCATCTCCGCCGTCAGTTCCTCAGCATAGCCCTTGCCGCTGGCAGGGGGCGTATCCCGGCCGTCCAGGAAGCAGTGTACGTATACCTTCTCCAGTCCCTGTCTCTTTGCCAGCTCCAGCAGGCCGTAAAGATGGGTATTGTGGCTGTGTACGCCGCCGTCGGATAAAAGGCCCATCAGATGCAGGGAGCTGTTGTTCTTCTTACAGTTCTCCACCGCTTTCAGCAGGGCGGGATTCTCAAAAAAGGTGCCGTCCATGATCTCCTTGGTGATCCGGGTCAGCTCCTGATATACGATACGACCCGCACCCATATTCAGGTGTCCCACCTCGGAGTTGCCCATCTGCCCCTCCGGCAGGCCCACGGCCATGCCGCTGGCATT
The DNA here is from genome assembly GCA_017624175.1 of Lachnospiraceae bacterium. GTDB lineage: Bacteria > Bacillota > Clostridia > Lachnospirales > Lachnospiraceae > Acetatifactor. The sequence goes on from JAGANP010000306.1 coordinate 4,442, forward strand.
TCCTCTCACCCAGGGGTATTCCTGCATCAATTTATCCAGATTGGGCTTCTTCGCCTGCGCTACGGCATTGCCTTCCACCCTGTCGTTCAGGCCATAGCCGTCCAAAATCATCAAAACTACCGGTTTCTTGCTCATATTTCCTCCATTTCTGCTCCTTACAAGCAAAGCTCTTGCATATATCGCTTTTCGTGGAAATTATACACTTTATTTCGGGGCTGTGCAACTGTATTTTTCTTTCCCGAAGCAGTTTTCCTCCTGCCCGCTTCCCCGAAATTCCTCTCCGGCAGACATCCCATCAGTTCCCTCTGCCGCAGATTAGCGTTTTCTAACGAAATTTAGTGTTTAAAATGACCTTATTTTAGTTGCATTTGCCAATAACCTGGAGTAAAATGTAAAAACACGCATCGAGAATCCGGAAAACAGGAGACAGAAAATGATTGCTTTATTCACGAGAATTTTTATCAAAGACAGCGAAAATACAGCTTCCCCCGCCGTCCGCCAGGCCTATGGCATGCTCTGCGGCGCTGTGGGCATCGGCCTGAATCTGCTGCTTTTTGCCGGGAAATGCTTTGCCGGGCTGCTCAGCGGATCCATTGCCATCACTGCGGACGCCTTTAACAACCTGTCCGATGCGGGCTCCTCCATTATCACCCTGATCGGCTTTAAGATGGCCGGACAGAAGCCCGACCCGAATCATCCCTTTGGCCACGGGCGGATCGAATACCTGTCCGGGCTTCTGGTGTCGCTGCTGATTCTGCTGATGGCCCTGGAACTGATCAAAAGCTCCATCGGCAAGATCCTGCACCCCGGAGAGCTGGTATTTTCCCCCGTTATTGCGGTCATTCTGCTGGTCTCCATCCTGGTAAAGGGCTATATGGCCCTGTACAATACCCGGATCGGCAAACGCATAGACTCCGCCGCCATGAAAGCCACCGCCACGGACAGCCTCAGTGACATGCTGGCCACCACAGCGGTACTGGTTGCCACACTGGTATCTCATTATACCCGGCTGTCCATAGACGGCTACTGCGGCGTGCTGGTGGGGCTCTTTATTCTCTATGCGGGCTTTCAGGCCGCCCGGGATACCATCAATCCCCTGCTGGGGCAGGCGCCGGATCCGGCTTTTGTGGAACAGATCGAGACCATCGTCATGTCCTATGCCCCCATTCTGGGTATCCATGACCTGATCGTCCACAACTACGGTCCCGGCAGGACGCTGATCTCTCTCCATGCCGAGGTCCCGGCAGAGGGAGATCTGCTGGAGCTCCACGACACCATTGATCTGGCGGAGCACCGGCTGCGGGAGGAGCTGGGCTGCAGCGCCGTGATCCATATGGACCCCGTCTGTATCCATGACGAAGAGACCCAGCGCCTCAAGATCATGGCAAAGCATATTATCAACACCATCGACGAACGCCTGACCCTCCATGATTTCCGGGTTGTAGCGGGCCCCACCCACACCAATCTGATCTTTGATGTGGTGACGCCCTACGACTTCGACTATACCGACGCCGAACTCGTCGAGCTGATCAACCGCCGCCTGAAAGAGCAGGATGAACGCTACTTTGCCGTCATTGATGTGGATAAGCAGCTGATCTAATAGGTCACAATGCCCAGCAGCTGGCCGCTGCGCACTCGAACGGCGGCCTCCTGCCCGGTGAATTCATTGCTGATGCCGATGGGGAAATCATTGGTGATCATCGCATCCGTCAGCGGATATTTCATACCGCTGATATCCACCCCCACCGCTTCTTTTCCCAGAGAAAACAGGGACAGATATCCCTCCATGGAGGCTTTAAAACGCACTTCCTCGTCCTCCATCACAAAGATCATTCCCGTACCGTCCATCAGATAGCCCACCGCCCCATGATGCTTCAGGTACAGCAGACTCTGAATATTGGCTATGGTATGGTCCAGTCTTCCCCCGGTGGCTCCATAGATCAGAAAATGATTGCAGCCCCTCTCCAGCCCCACTTTTATGGCCATCAGCGTATCCGTATCATCTTTCTCACACTGCAGGCGGATCACCCGGTTCGGACACTGCTTTTCCCAAAGGGCGATCTGCTTTGCCCGCTCCTCTCCCACGGAGTCAAAATCCCCCAGCACCAGATCCGGCTCCAGCCCCAACAGGCTGCAGTAATCCAGGCCCCCGTCCACGGCAATCACCAGATCCTCTTCCCGAACCGGTACCTCTGACACGGTCATATCTCCTGCGGCAACTATAATGCATCTTTCCGTTGACATCTGTTATTCACCTCTTCTTGCTTTTTTACACGGTTTACGGTATAACTGTACTATGAGAAATCCCTACTGATTATGCCAGATTTTTACGGCTGTGACAAGACAGAATCCATGGAAAAAGGAGTGTTTTCCCATGTCCGATATACGCAAACCCTATTCTGAGGATACCATAAAGCGCATGGAAGTCATGGACCGGCGCTACCGGCAGGCTGCCCGGGACTATTTTACGAAGCGCTGTGCTTATTACCGCCCTTTCACCGGCGGCAGCTACACCCGCATCACGATCCGGGATCAGAAGACCCGCTGGGGCAGCTGTTCCTCCACCGGCACCCTGTCCTTTAATTACCGGCTGATGTTCGCCCCGCCCCGGGTACTGGACTATGTGGTGGTACATGAGCTCTGCCATCTGACACATATGAACCACTCCCGGGACTTCTGGGATCTGGTAGCCTCCGTGATGCCGGATTACAAGCAGTATAAGGTCTGGCTGAAAGAGCACGGGCAGGAGCTGAATATCGAAGACCATATGAAAAGGCTGAACCTGCTGTAGGTTCAGCCTTTTGTATCACTGCATTATCGGTTCTCATTGACAAAGATCTGCACTCTGGACTGAATAATCTCCGCCACCTCCTGAGCGCTCTTCTGTCCGGTGAAGAAAGCCTCCATATTA
>JAGANP010000307.1 GCA_017624175.1 Lachnospiraceae bacterium
ATTACTGTGATACCATTGGCTTTACAGAGGTGCCCCAATTTCTGAATCCCCAGCAGACTCAGGAGAAAGATAATCCGCTGCGAACAGCGGAAATGACCATTGAGGACGATTACAATATGATCGACGGGGTTATCAACAACGGCCGCAGGGACGAGCCCCAGGGCAAGCCCTCTATCATAGCGAAGCTGGAAGCGGCAAAGAAGGAATGTGCCGGACGAAAGGCAACGGAGGCAAAACACCCTGAGAAGGGAGCCCCGGAACAGGGCGCCCTATGAGCCGAAGCAAGAAATGGCGGCTGGAATGGTCGTTCTTCCTGGGAAGCAACGGCAGACGGCAGTATAACAAGCTCTGCAAGTCCTGCACCAACGACTGCAAGCAGAGTCTCCGGGCAAAGGTGATTGCCTGTCCCCATTACCGTTCCAGGCGGTCTGCAAACTGTAAGGATAAGGGTTGAAAATCCGCTGTTTTTTCCCCTCTATGCCCTGATTAAAAGCAGCCCCTTATGATTTTTCATGCCGTCCCTTTCCTCTTAAAATGCAGGAATAAAGGTAGGTTTTCGCACACTTTCCCATAGCAAAAGCGGGAACACAGCTTCACGGTTCGTCCGTGGGTTGTGTTCCCGCTTATTTTTTGTTTGTCAGATAGGAAAGGGTAGGATGGATACGCACTTGTTATTTGCTTTAATTTGTACTATGATTATTTACACAGAAATCTATGGAAGGAAGGTGCTGCGGATATGAAAAAGAAAATACGGTTGCTGCTGATCGTCCTGTTTGCGGTGCTGTTCCTTTTCTCTGCATGGCAGCTTTGGGGAATCCTCCGAAACTATCAGGAAAGTCAAACCTCCTATGATGCCCTGGAGCAGTATGTTTCCTTCGGCAACACCGCGGCCCCGGAAGTAAGCCCTGAATCCACGGATGATGCAGAGCCGGTTGAAACGGAGCCTATGGAATTGCCGGATATATCGGCATGGCCGCAAGTAGATTTTGACGAGCTCGCCAAAATCAACCCGGAAATTGTGGGCTGGATCTACATTGAAGGAACCGATATCAATTACCCTGTGGTCCAGGGAACGGACAACGATTATTACCTGAAACACCTTTTTGACGGCACCTATAATAGTTCCGGCTGTATCTTCCTGGACTACCGCTGCGCTGCTGACTTCTCTGACCGGCACAGCATTATTTACGGCCACCACATGAATAACAAAACCATGTTCGGTGGACTTATGAGCTATAAGGATCAGGCATTTTACGAGGAACATTCGACAGCGTTGTTGGTAACACCCACCGCATATTACAGGATACAATTCTTCTCCGGCTATGTTTCTGATAATTGGAGTAATGCCTGGGACCTTGCTTTGGACGACACCGACCACGCCGCTTGGCTGAGCGAGATACAGGCAAAGTCCTGTTTTGAAACGGAGTATGTCCCGGTGCCTGAGGACAGGATCGTAACACTCTCCACTTGTACCTATGAATTTGACAGCGCAAAGTTTGTTCTGCACGGGTATATCAGCGAAGCAATAGATAAGGCTATTTTTGAATAATGTATATGCTTGGATAGATCGAAGGAGGCCGCTGGTGTCAGCGGCCTCCGTTTTTTGTAGCAGCAGATATTGTGGGAATGTGTTTAACCGATAAGCGGTTATGCACATTTCCATAATGCTTATTTCCCTGTGGGACACTCCACACCTTCGCAGTCGCAGCCAATGAGCTGACCGCCGCAGACGGGGCATCGTTCATCATCACAGCCCCAATGGTGGAAATGTCCGCTGAGGGCATTGCAGTCATAGCACCTTTCACCTGGATCTCCATGAAACGGTATCCTGGGATAAAGTTGTCCATTGACATAGACCATACCGATCCGGCAGCCCTGGATGGTCATGGAATTTTTCCCGCAGACACCGCAGGCTGCGCTTCGTGGTGCATGGTGTTTGTACCGGTTCTTCTGTGCTTCCTTAATAAAGGAATAGGGTTCAATCATTTTCATGGTAAATTCCATGCCAGACTTCACCGGGATAATTCGTATTCCCATTTC
>JAGANP010000308.1 GCA_017624175.1 Lachnospiraceae bacterium
CCTGTCAGAAATGTGTGCGCACCGGTGATATTGAGAATGTGGGCAAGACCGCCCGCCATCTGACCTTTTTTGAGATGCTGGGCAATTTCTCTTTCGGAGACTATTTTAAACATGAGGCCATTGCCTGGAGCTGGGAGTTCCTGACCGAGGTGATCGGCATGGATCCGGAGCGGCTCTATCCCTCCATCTATGGGGAGGATGATGAGGCTTTCGAGATCTGGAATAAGGAGATCGGCGTCCCTGCGGAGAAAATTACCCGTTTCTATCGGGATGAAAACGGAGAATGCGACAACTTCTGGGAGCATGGCGCAGGCCCCTGCGGCCCCTGTTCGGAGATTTACTATGACAGAGGGATCAAGTACGGCTGCGGAAAGCCCGACTGCAAGGTGGGCTGTGACTGCGACCGGTTCATGGAAGTCTGGAACAATGTGTTTACCCAGTTTGAGAGTGACGGAAAGGGACACTACGAGGAGCTGTCCCAGAAAAATATAGATACCGGCATGGGCCTGGAGCGTCTGGCCGTGGTGGTGCAGGATGTGGACTCCGTATTTGATATTGACACCATGAAAGCCATCCGGGACAGAATCTGCCAGATTGCCGGGGTGACCTACCAGACGGATGAGGCCACGGATGTATCTGTTCGTCTGATTACCGACCATATTCGTTCCACTACCTTTATGATCAGTGACGGCATCATGCCCTCCAATGAGGGCCGGGGCTATGTGCTGCGCCGCCTGATCCGGCGAGCAGCCCGTCACGGAAGACTGCTGGGCATTTCCGGCAAATTCCTGGCAGAGCTAAGCCGGGCCGTGATTAACGAGTGTAAGGACGGCTATCCGGAGCTGGAGGAGAAGAGCAGCTTTATCCTGACGGTGCTGACCCAGGAAGAGGATAAATTTGACAGAACCATCGACCAGGGGCTGAGCATCCTGGCAGAGATGGAGGAGGAAATGAAAGCGGCGGGCACTGCGGAACTGTCCGGTGAAAATGCGTTCAAGCTGTATGATACCTATGGTTTCCCCATGGATCTGACCCAGGAGATTCTGGCAGAGAAAGGCTTTACCATTGACGAGGCCGGTTTTGCCGCATGTATGCAGCAGCAGAAGGAAATGGCCCGCAAGGCCCGCAAGGTGACCAACTATATGGGCGCAGACGTGACGGTATACGAGTCCATTGATCCTGCGATTACCACCCGGTTTGTGGGCTATGACAGGCTGCAGCACAATTCCAAAGTGACGGTGCTGACCACGGAGACGGAGCTGGTGGAAGCCCTGACCGACGGTCAGGTGGGCACGATCATTGTGGAGGAGACGCCTTTCTATGCCACCATGGGCGGGCAGAATGCGGATACCGGTGTGATCACCACCGCTGACGGCAGCTTTGAGGTAAAGGATACCGTGAAGCTGATGGGCGGAAAGGTGGGCCATATCGGCACCGTGACCAGCGGCATGATCAAGGTGGGAGACGTGGCCACGCTGACAGTCAATGCCCAGCAGAGAAGCGATACCTGTAAGAATCACAGTGCCACCCATCTGCTGCAGAAGGCTCTGCGGGAGGTGCTGGGTTCCCATGTGGAGCAGTCCGGCTCCTATGTGGACGGAGAGAGGCTGCGTTTTGACTTCAGCCATTTTGCTGCCATGACGGCCGAGGAGCTGGCCCGGGTGGAGGCAATGGTCAATGAGAAGATTGCAGAGAATATTCCGGTGGTAACCGAGGTTATGAATATTGAGGATGCCAGAAAGACCGGCGCCATGGCTCTTTTTGGCGAGAAGTACGGGGAGAAGGTCCGTGTGGTAAAGATGGGAGATTTCTCCGTGGAGTTCTGCGGCGGTACCCATGTGGCCAATACCGGGAATATCGGCAGCTTCAAGATCCTGTCCGAGAACGGCGTGGCAGCGGGCGTGCGCCGTATCGAGGCTCTGACGGGCAGCGGCGTGCTGCATTACTATCAGAATCTGGAGAAGACCGTGGAGGATGCTGCCCGGGTGGTAAAGGCCAATCCCGGCAATCTGGTGGAGAAGTGCGAGCATCTGATGGCGGAGATCAAGTCCCTGCATGCACAGCTGGATTCCTTTAAGAGCAAGGCTGCGCAGGAAGCTCTGGGCGATGTGATGGATCAGGTACAGGAGGTCAAGGGCGTGAAGCTCTTAGCTGCCAGTGTGGACGGTGTGGATATGAACGGCCTGCGTGACCTGGGCGACCAGCTGAAAGAGAAGCTGGGAGAGGGTGTTGTGGTGCTGATGTCCAGCCAGGACGGCAGGGTCAATATGATTGCCATGGCCACCGACGGCGCACAGAAGGCTGGCGCCCATGCAGGCAATCTGATCAAGGGAATCGCAGCGCTGGTGGGCGGAGGCGGCGGAGGCCGTCCCAATATGGCCCAGGCCGGAGGCAAGAACCCGGCAGGGATTCCCCAGGCTGTGGCAGAGGCAGCAAAGGTGCTGGAAAGCCAGTTGGCATAAATTTTAAAAAACATGTTGACGATTGGAAAATTTGTGGTATAATGTGATATGTGCATGTGGAGTTCCACTGTACATAATATTAACCCAGTCAGTCAAGGTGCTTGCAAGGGGCTGAAGGGAGGTCAGGTGTAATCATGTCAAACGTAATCGTAAAAGAGAACGAGACTTTGGACAGCGCACTGCGTCGCTTTAAGAGAAGCTGCGCAAAGGCTGGTATTCAGCAGGAGATTCGTAAGAGAGAGCATTACGAGAAGCCGATTGTAAAGCGTAAGAAGAAGTCCGAGGCTGCGAGAAAGCGTAAATATAACTAATGACATGAAAGTCCTTGGTTTCTGCCAGGGACTTTTGCTTTCCAAGGCAAAGGGAAATAAGTGTCTGTGATTCATGAGGGAGGGATGAACCATGTGGACAAGGGAACTGTTTGGGACGGATGTGTACCATCTGATTGCTGCTTTTGTGATGTACAGTATGTTGGGATGGCTGGTGGAATCCATCTATATGTCTTTCTGCAACAGGAAGCTGACGAACAGAGGATTTGCCAAAGGCCCTTATTGCCCGATTTATGGTTTTGGCGCAGTGATTGGCTATCTGATCCTGAAGCCGTTTCGGTTTAATTACATACTGCTTTACGTGGTCGCAGCCGTTTCTGCTACTACCTTTGAATTTCTGGTGGGGAAGATGATGATTCGGCTTTTCGGCGAGCTCTGGTGGGATTATAACGAGAAGCCCTTTAATTATAAGGGGATTATCTGTCTGGAGAGTACGGTGGCCTGGGGCTTCTACGGCGTGGGCATTGTGGCGTTTGTCAATGGCTGGATCTACCGGCTGATCGACAGGGTGCCGTTGTCCATGGGCACCAAGCTGATCTACGGGATCA